>DATHRP010000095.1:0-2781 GCA_035465195.1 Afifellaceae bacterium
CCGGGTTGCTCGGCACGCGGTTGTCGAACACCCAGACATGCTTGATGCCGTCCTGCTGGTTGTCCAGCACCGCCTCGTCGAGCACGATGAGCAGGTCGCGCTCCGGCAGCGGCAGGCAATTGTGCGTGCCACCGCCGAAAGGCGGGCTCCAGTTGACATGCGTGATCAGCTCGGGCTTCGACCGGTCCTTGATGTCGAGGATCACCATGCCTTCGTCGCGCCAGGCCGCATAGGCGGTGTCGCCGTGGATGATCGCATGGTGCAGGCCGGCGCGGCGCTCGGCCTCCTGGCTCTCGCCGCCGGCGGTGTGCATGCCCGGAATCCACCAGCGCCCGACTTCCCGCGGGTTGGTCGGGTCACTCAGGTCGATGGTGGTGAAGATATAGTCGGTGAAGCCGTCGATCAGCGCCGAGGCGTAGGCGTACTTGCCGCCGGTGTACCAGATCCGGTGGATGCCGCCGCCGTCGACCGGCATGAAGCCGATCTGACGCGGCTCGGCCGGATTCTTGATGTCGTAGACGGCCATGCCGGCCGTCCAGTCGCGCTCCCGCTTGCCGACCTCCTCGGTGCCCACCGTCCGGCCGATCGCCTTGGTGTAATAGGCCTTCTCGTCGGCGAACTCTGCCGCCGCGAACATGTCCTTGGCGTTGATGACGAGGAGCAGGTCCTCGTAGGTCTGCAGGTGGATGTTCCAGGTGTTTTCCGGCGCCTGGATATAGTTGACCGGCTTGGGGTCGCGCGGGTCGCGCACGTCGACGACGCTGAACCCCTTGGAGAACATGTGGCCGTTGAAGGCATGGCCCTTGTTGATCATGAGCTGCACACCGTCGGGACGGCCGCCGATGTCGCTGTAGCCGATAAGCGTCATGTTCCTGGCAAAGTCCGGCTTCGGTAGATCGCTCATGTCCTGTCCTTTCGGGTCTTTCCGGTCGGCCGGCGCGGCTCAGGCCTTTCCGCCGAGCACACGGCGCACGGTGACGACGGCCGCATCGCTGATGCGCTTGTTGGCCTGCTGTGTGACGCCTGCGACGTGCGGCGTCAGGATGACATTGTCGAGGCCGGCGAACAACGCGCCGGTCTCCGGCCTGATCGGCTCGGTATCGAACGTGTCGAGCGCCGCGCCGCCGAGATGCCCCGATTTCAGCGCCGCCGCGCACGCCGCCTCGTTGACGATGCCGCCGCGAGCCGAATTGACCAGGATCGCGCCCGGCTTCATCCGCGCCAGTTCGTCGGTCGAGATGAGGTCGCGCGTTTCCGGCGTCAGCGGACAATGCAGCGTGATCACGTCGGCCTCGACGATGAGATCCTCCAGGCCGACGTTCCTTACGCCCTCCCAGGCGGGCGCGTCGGCCGGCAGCATGGCATCGTAGGCCATGATCTCCATGCCCATCGCCTTCGCCTTGGCGGCCATCACCTGGCCGATCGAGCCGAACCCGACGATGCCGAGCGAGCGGCCGGCAAGCTCGATGCCGCGCGCCAGGCTCTCGCGCGGCCATTCGCCGGCGACGAGCCTGTGCGTGCTCATGAGCGCCTGTCCGCGCAAGAGGATCATCGCCGTCGCGATCACGTATTCCGCCACCGACTGGGCGTTGGCGCCGATCGACGGGCAGACCTCGATGCCGCGCGCCTTGCAGGTTTCCAGGTCGATATTGTCAAGACCGACGCCCATGCGCGCCACGACTTCGAGCCTGGGTGCGGCGGCGATCAACTCCGCGTCGACGCGCGTCGCATTGCGCACCACGATGGCCCGGGCATTGGCGACCTGCTCGAGCAGTTCGTCGCGCTTGCTCCACAATTTCGGATCCCAGTGCACGTCGAACTCGGCCATCATCTCGGCCGCGGAACCCTCGTCCATGAATTCGGAAATCAGAACATCTGCCATGGCGGTTCACTCTCGGGATTGTCGTCCGGTTCCGGACGGATCGCGCGGTGCCGGCGGGCCGCCGGAGCGCTCGGTGTTACAGGTCCTTGCGGGCCTTGTTGTGCGGGTGCTCCGGGTTGAGCCCGAAGACGGCGCGGTAGCCATCATATTTCATCCCCTTGAACTCGAACACGGCCCAGGCGGCGAAGAGGACCAGCGCCGTGACCAGCGCGATGCCCGTCAACACCGGCATGTGATACTGCATGAGGCCGGAAGCGACTGCGCCAATTGCAAAGAACCCGGCAAGATAGCCTGCGTTCTTGTGATAGGCCTCGAACAGCCGCCGCCGGAACGTCATGTCGAAATGGTCGCCGTGCCAGGTTGCGGGATCGTCCGGATCGGCATTATTGTAGTAACGCCCGCCGTGGGTGCCCCGGAACAGGGCGGTGATGACCTGCAGGCAGCCGAGCGTGATCGTCGTGATGCCGAAGATCGAATGGACCGATCCGCTGAAGCCCCGGCTGACGACGAGCGCGACCGCCAGTCCCGCCAGCGACAGGCCGATGGCGAGGAAAAGGCCGTATTTGTGAACGTTGAACCACCACCAGCGGATATTGGTGAGCTTGATCTTGGTGGTGATGCCGAACTCCGACGGCCTGGGCTTGAAGAAGCGGATGGTCATGATGCAGATCGGAACCATGACGAACCAGATCGAGAACATCAGGACGGCATGGTAGTTCCAGTGGATCTCGATCGTCCGTCCCAGAAAGTCGAGATAGACCTCGGTCGGGATATGCGTCTGACCTTCGTTCATCCTCGTTTCCGCCCCGTTTTCCGGCCTGATGGAGATTGGCGCAAGCCAACCGCGATAACCAATCACATCCCCTGATTCAATCCATCACCGATCATTATCGGCCTGG
>DATHRP010000096.1:0-6015 GCA_035465195.1 Afifellaceae bacterium
TCTCGACCATGTTTTCGGAGATGTCGACGCCGGTGATGTGCTTCGCGCGATCGCGCAGCGCTTCGCCGGAAAGCCCCGTGCCGCAACCGAGATCGAGCATCCGGTCGAACGGGCCGAAGTCGCTTTTGATGAAGATCTGCCTGAGCTGCAGCGGCACGGAATAGCCGAGCCTCTCCACCAGCATCACGTCGAACACGTCGGCATGCTGGTCGAACAGGGTGGCGACGTACGCGTCCGGCGCCTTCGGCGGAACCGCGCCCCGGCCGATGGCGGCAAGGCGCACCGACGCGCCGGCGTGATCGGCCGGATCCAGCCCCAGCACCTCGCGATAGGCCGCGGCCGCCTCGTCGAACCTGCCGGATTTTTCGAACTTCAGTGCGCGCTCATAGGCTTCGGCCAGCGCATCATCCTTCGACATTGCTTCTGCTTGCGCCCACATGTCCGCCTGCGCGGATCTACCCCGGCCCGCGATAAGACCGTCCAGCCCGCTCTTGACTCTCGACCGCGAACTATTCCCTCATTGCATTCATTACACGAACGTTAAACATACGGGAGTTTAAATATGAAACGTTTATTGCTCGGCGCTATCGCCGCGCTGTCGGTGAGCGGCCTGGCCACTGAGACATTCGCTCAGCAGAAATTCATTTCGATCGGCACCGGCGGGGTGACCGGCGTCTATTACCCGACCGGAGGAGCGATCTGCCGGCTGGTCAACAAGAACCGCAAGGAGCACGGCATCCGCTGTTCGGCGGAGTCGACCGGCGGTTCGGTCTACAACATCAACACGGTTCGCGCCGGCGAGCTCGAATTCGGCGTCGCCCAGTCGGACTGGCAGTATCACGCCTATAACGGTACGTCGAAATTCGCCGACCAAGGCAAGTTCGAAGGCCTGCGCGCCGTCTTCTCCGTGCATCCGGAACCGTTCACGCTGGTCGCCCGCAAGGGCACCGGAATCGACAGCTTCGAGGCCCTGAAAGGTAAGAAAGTCAATGTCGGCAACCCGGGCTCCGGCCAGCGCGCGACGACCGAGATCGTCATGGAAGCCTTCGGCATGACCATGGACGATTTCGCCCTGGCTGCCGAGCTGAAGGGCTCTGAAATGGCCCAGGCGGTATGCGACGGCAAGATCGACGCGATGATCTACACGATCGGCCATCCGGCGGCCGCCATTACCGAAGCCGCCACGACCTGCGATGTCGAACTCATTCCGGTTTCCGGTGCTCCGATCGAGAAGCTTGTCGCCGACAATCCCTACTATCGCGTCGCGACCATACCGGGCGGCATGTACAAGGGCACTGACAACGACGTCACGACCTTCGGCGTCGGCGCCACGTTCATCACGTCCGCGGATGTCTCCGACGATGTCGTCTACACCGTGGTCAAGGCGGTCTTCGAGAATTTCGACGACTTCAAGAAGCTGCACCCGGCCTTTTCGAACCTCAAGGAAGAGGAGATGATCAAGGATGGGCTTTCCGCCCCGCTCCATGCGGGAGCGGAGAAATACTACAAGGAACGCGGCTGGATGTAAGCCGTATCATGAGGCCGGGCGCCGATGCGCCCGGCCTTTATTGTGGAGTGGGATAAAATGAGGGGGAGATGGGCACGCGAGCGACGGCCCGTCTGACGAGTGGACATGACTGACGCAGCGCACGATCGACCAGGTGAGGCCAGCAGCAAGATCGACGCCGATGAACTCGTCGCGCAGGTCGATACCGGAGGGCGCAATGCGACGGGCCTCGTCGGCCGGTTTATCCTTGCCCTCGCCTTCGTCTGGTCGCTGTTCCAGATCTACATAGCCTCGGATATCCCGTTCGTCCTGACAGAGCTGCTGGACATCAACGTGGTGTTCAACAACCAGGAAGCGCGCCAGGTTCACCTGGCGTTCGCCTTGGCCCTGGCCATGCTGGCCTATCCCCTGTTCAAGTCGTCGCCCCGCGACCGCGTCCCCTGGTACGACTGGATCCTGGCTGCGCTGGGCGTGCTCGCCTGTCTCTACCTGCTGTGGTTCAAGAACGATATCGCCGGGCGCGCCGGCCTGCCGACGACCGCCGATCTCGTCATGTCGACGATCGGCATGCTGATGCTAGGCATCGCCGTTTTCCGCTCGCTCGGCCTGCCGCTGGTGATCGTGGCCAGTGTGTTCGTTTTTTACGTCTTTTTCGGCCACCTGTCGTTCATGCCGGAGGCCATCCAGTGGAAGGGCGCATCGTTCGGCAAGGCGTTGTGGCACTACTGGATGCAGACCGAGGGCGTGTTCGGCGTCGCGCTGGGCGTGTCGGCGTCGATGATCTTTCTGTTCGTGCTATTCGGCTCGCTCCTGGAGAAGGCCGGCGCGGGCAACTATTTCATCAAGCTCGCATTCGCCCTGCTCGGCCATCTGCGCGGCGGGCCGGCGAAGGCCGCCGTCGTCGCCTCGGCGCTCTCCGGGCTTTATTCCGGTTCGTCTATCGCCAACGTCGTGACGACGGGCACGTTCACCATTCCGCTGATGAAGCGGACCGGCTTCAAGCCGGAAAAGGCCGGCGCGGTCGAAGTCGCCTCGTCGACCAACGGCCAGTTGACACCGCCGGTCATGGGCGCGGCGGCTTTCCTGATCTCCGAATATACCGGCATCTCCTACCCGGACCTCATCAAGCATGCCTTCCTGCCGGCCGTCATTTCCTACATCGCGCTGGTCTATATCGTGCACCTTGAGGCGCTGAAGCTCGGCCTCCAGGGCATGGAAAAGCCCTCGACCACGGCAACGGTCGCGCAAAGGCTTTCGGGCGTGCTGTTCGGCTTCATCTTCATGTGCGTGCTTGCGCTTGCCGTTTACTACGGTCTCGGCTGGATCAAGGTGGCGTTCCCCGGCCTCACCTTCGGTGCCGCCGTGCTGCTGTTCCTGGCCGCCTATCTCTTTCTCGTGCGGCTGGCCGCGCGCCGGCCCGATCTAGAGATCGACGATCCGAACGCGCCGATGCAGGTCCTGCCGAAGGCCTGGGACGTCGCAATCACCGGCTTCTACTTCATCCTGCCGATCGTCATCCTGATCTGGTGTATCCTGATCGAACGCCTTTCGCCGACCCTGTCGGCCTACTGGGCAACCGTGGCGATGATCACGATCGTCCTGACCCAGCGGCCATTGAAGGCCGTGTTCAGGGGTGAATCGGACCTGGTCGGCAAGTTCCGCGAGGGCGGTTTCGATTTCATATCCGGTATGATCGCCGGTGCGCGCAACATGATCGGCATCGGCGTGGCGACCGGCGCCGCCGGTGTCATCGTCGGCACCGTCTCGCTGACCGGCGCGCACCAGGTCGTCGGCGAGTTCGTCGAGTTCCTGTCGGGCGGCAACCTGATGGCGATGCTGTTCCTGGTCGCGATCATGAGCCTGATCCTGGGCATGGGCCTGCCGACGACGGCGAACTATATCGTCGTCTCCTCGCTGATGGCTCCCGTCATCGTCTCCGTCGGCGCCCAGTCGGGGCTGATCGTACCGCTTGTCGCGGTGCATATGTTCGTCTTCTATTTCGGTATTCTGGCCGACGACACGCCGCCGGTCGGACTCGCGGCTTTCGCCGCGGCGGCGATTTCGGGCGGTGATCCGATCAAGACGGGCATCCAGGGTTTCACCTACGATATCCGGACGGCGCTGCTGCCGTTCCTGTTCATCTTCAACACCGAACTGCTTCTGATCGACGTCTCCGCGACGAAGGCCGTCTTCGTCTTCATCGTCGCCGTCATCGCCATGATGCTGTTCGCGGCCGCGACCCAAGGCTATTTCTTTGCCAAGAGCCGGATTTGGGAATCCGCCTGTCTTCTTCTGGTCGCGTTCACGCTTTTCCGCCCCGGCTTCTTCCTGGACTATGTGCAACCGCGCTACGAAGAACGTCCGGGAAGCGAAGTCGTGGCGCTGGCGGAAGCCGCACCGGAAAACGGCCAGCTGCGTTTTATCGTCCGCGGGCCGGACTTCGACAATCCCGACAAGATCTCCGAACGCACAATACAGGCAAACATGGGCGCAGCCGGAAACGGTCTTTCGAGGCTGGAGCAAACCGGCCTGATGGTGCTGGACGAAGACGGCAAGGCAAAACTCGATGAGCCGCTGGTCGGCACGCCATTTTCCGAAAACCTCCAGATGTTCGATTTCTACGGCGACGAACCGGTGGAAATCGCGACGGTCCAGGTCGAGGCGGACCGGGCGGCCAAGGAATGGTTTTACGTCCCCGCCTTGCTGCTGCTCGCATTCGTCATCATGATGCAGCGGCGGCGCCAGACTGTGCCGGCCTTCTGATACCAGGGCCTCGACGGCGGCAGCTGAGGTCGATCGTCCGTTCTGCAGCATGCCGCCGCGAGCGTTGCGCGACGTCTGCGCCGGCGAAAATCGCCGGACGAACTCCGTCAGGCACCGGCGGCGTCAGCAGGGCCCGAGGATCTTCTGCGCTTCCGCGCCCTCTAGCCCAAGTATGTGCGTTTTTCCGTTTATCACCTAATATTGGGCGGGAAATCGACACTCGTGCAGCACGGGTTCGCTACGACCAAGCCTTTTGACGGGAGGGTTTTCAATTGCAACGTTTCCTGTTTTTGGCCGCGCTCCTCCTAGGCGCCGGTGCACACCCGGCAACCGTCAAATCGGCCGAGCCGTTGCCCGAAGTCGCGTTGGAACTTGTCGCCGAAGACCTGAACGCGCCGATATTCCTCGTCGCGCCGCCCGATGGAAGCGGACGTCGCGTGGTCGGCGACCAGACCGGCGTCGCCTACATGCTCTCCGCGGACGGCGAGCGGCTCGAGGAGCCCTTCATCGACCTGCGCGACAGGTTGACTCCTTTGCTGGAAGCGTTCGACGAACGCGGCCTGCTGGCGCTTGCCTTCCATCCGGACTTCGCCCGCAACGGATTCTTCTACGTGAACTACAGCGCCAGGCGGCGCCCGGAATCGCCCTTCACCGGAGAGACGGCCTACACGTGGCGGCTCTCCGAATTCAAGGTCGCCGCCGATGAGCCTGATCGGGCCGATCCCGCCAGCGAGCGGGTTCTCCTGGAGCTCGACTGGGTCAACCGCAAGCACAATGGCGGCGGCCTTGCCTTCGGTCCCGACGGCTTCCTGTATGTCGGCGTCGGCGACGGCGGCGGGGTACACGGCGTGCCCGACGTCTATATCCCGCCGAAAACGGACGAGGACGATCAATTCCGGCATACCAAGGAGATCAAGGAGGATCCCTACAAGATCCCCGAGCGGTTCCACAAATACGACCGCTACGCCCAGGACACGAGCCTGCTGAACGGAAAGATCCTGCTCATCGATGTGAATGGCGGACACCCGGGCTATGCCATCCCGCCGACCAACATCTTCCGCGGCAATGACGAGGGCCGCGACGAGATCTACGCCTGGGGTTTCCGCAACCCGTTCCGGATTGCCTTCGACCGCCACGGCAATGGCGACCTGGTCGTGAGCGGCGTCGGCGAATCGCTGTGGGAGACGATCCACCTCGTTGACCGGCCGGGCAATTACGGCTGGGCTGTTCGCGAGGGGACACACTGCTTCGAGCGGGCGCGGGCCTTCGATCCGCCGACGGACTGTCCCGCGTTCGACAGGTTCGGCGAACAGATGCGCGACCCGATCGTGGAATATCCGAACTGGTCGATCATGCGGCCATGGTCGAAGGTCAAGGGCGAACCGCTGGGCACGGCGAATATCGGCGGCTTCATCTATCGCGGCAGCGCGCTTCCGGAGCTCTACGGCAAGCTCGTCTTCGGCGATTTCAGCACGGCGATCGAACGGCCGTCCGGACAGGTCTTCGTCGCCACGCCGCCGCAATCCTGGGACGCGCTCTGGCCGTTCGAGCGGCTGATCGAGATCGACCAGCGTCTCCACAGTCTCGGCGAGGACGCCGACGGCGAGCTCTACCTTTTGACCACCGCACAGGGCATTCCTGTCGGCAATTCCGGCAAGGTCTGGAAGCTGGCGCCGCGCTGATCAGGCGGCTTCGGCCGGCGCGTCCTCATATCAGGCCCGCACATGCCGTTTCCCCGCCGGTCC
>DATHRP010000097.1:0-1561 GCA_035465195.1 Afifellaceae bacterium
CTCGTGTCGCAGCAACGCCCGAGACGGTCAAGAAGCTCGTCGATGCAGGTGCTTCCGTGGCAGTCGAGAAGGGTGCCGGCGCCGGCTCCAGCATATCGGATGCCCAGTTCAAGGACGCCGGCGCGACGATCGCGGCCAGCGCCGCGACCTGCCTGAAGGGTGCGGACCTCGTGCTTTGCGTGCGCCGGCCGGACGCCGAGGCGTTGAAACCGGCATCGAAGGGCGCGGCAGTTGTCGCGCTGATGGATCCGTTCGGCAACGAGAAGGCCCTGAAGGCCTATGCCGATGCCGGCCTGTCCGCCTTTTCCCTCGAGCTGATCCCGCGCATCACGCGGGCGCAGATCATGGATGTGCTGTCGTCGCAGGCGAACCTCGCCGGCTACCGCGCCGTGATCGAAGCGGCGGAGACATTCGGCCAGGCGTTGCCGATGATGATGACGGCTGCAGGCACCGTGCCGGCAGCCCGCGTCTTCATCATGGGCGCCGGTGTGGCCGGCCTGCAGGCGATCGCCACCGCACGGCGGCTCGGCGCGATCGTAACCGCCACCGACGTTCGTCCGGCGGCGAAGGAACAGGTGGAGTCGCTCGGCGCCAAGTTCATCGCGGTCGAGGACGATGAGTTCAAGGCGGCCGAGGATGCCGGCGGTTATGCCAAGGAGATGTCCGACGAATACAAGGCGAAGCAGGCGGAGCTCGTGGCCGAGCACATTGCCAAGCAGGACATCGTGATCACGACGGCGCTGATCCCCGGCCGCCCGGCGCCTCGGCTGGTCTCGAAGAAGATGGTCAGTTCGATGCGCGACGGTTCGGTGATCGTGGACCTGGCGGTCGAGCGCGGTGGCAACGTGGAAGGCGCGAAGGCCGACAAGATTGCCGTCGTCGACGGCGTGTCGGTCATCGGTTACCTCAACCTAGCCGGCCGGATCGCCGCGACGTCGTCGAAGCTGCTGGCGAAGAACATTCTGTCGTTCGTCGAGCAGATGATCGACAAGGAAAGCGGTGAACTCAAGATTGACAGGGCGGACGAGATCATCGCCGCGACGTTGCTCACGCACGACGGTTCTGTCGTCCATCCGAGTTTTGCATCCGCACCTGCCAAGAATGGGGGAGACGCCTGATGGCGAACGAGGCAATCAACCAGGCGGTCGAACGCGCCCGCGACGCTGCCGAAGCGGCGTCCGTCGCCGCCGAGAATGCCCGTGCTGCCGCCGAGCAGGCGGCCGCGCTGGCACAACAGATGGATGTGGCAGATGCCGCCGGCATGGCGGCGCATGCGGCGACGGGTGGCATGATCGATCCGTTCGTGTTTCGTCTGTCGATATTCGTGCTGGCGATCTTCGTCGGCTACTATGTCGTCTGGTCGGTGACGCCGGCGCTGCACACGCCGCTGATGAGCGTCACCAACGCCATCTCATCGGTGATCATCGTCGGTGCGCTGTTGTCAGTGGGCGTCAGCGGTTTTGGAACCGGCCTTGCCCAGACGTTCGGCTTCGTGGCCGTGATCCTGGCGGCGGTCAATATCTTCGGCGGCTTCCTTGTCACCCAGCGCATGCTGGCGATG
>DATHRP010000098.1:0-2161 GCA_035465195.1 Afifellaceae bacterium
TCCGTCGCGGTGGAGCCGGACCGGATCATGGACAAGGCTCTGTGTCTGGGTCCGGAGTGCGGTCGTTGCCTTAAGGCCTGTCCCGGCGACGTCGTTGGCCATTGGACACGGGATTGGCCGGCTTGCGACCGCTACCGCTCACCGCATGGCTTTCATCACCTTACCGATTTCTTGAGCGGCATTATCGAAGCCGGCGATATAGAAGCGCAGAAGGCAATGTTGCGCTCCGAAGACAGCTTCGATCTATGGCAGAGCATCCTGCGCGGCGCTGGTGTGGTGACCGGTTGCCGGCGCTGTCAGGATGTCTGCCCGGTGGGCGACGACTATGAGGCGATGCTGAAGGATGCGCTCGAGGACATTCCGGAAAACTCCGACGATAAGGAAAAGCGCCTCGCTGCCATGTCCGCGGCCGAAGCCGACGTAGAAAAAATGCCGGCCGAGTTTCAAGCGCAAAAGCGTTGGATCGGGGCCTATTCTGGCGCCGACCGCAAACCCTGAACCCCGATCGGCAGGGGAGCTGAGTGAAGGTCGCCATGCCCTTACCCTGGCCCAAGACGCGCGACGAGATCGCCCGGATTCAGCGGCAACGCAGGATCGTCGCGGTCGAGCGCGCATTGCGCGCGCCGTTTCACGCCGAGCGGCTGGCTGGCATCGACCCAGCCAAAGTCAACGATCCGGAAGTGTGGGCGAAGATACCGATCCTGACCAAGGATGAATTGCGGGCGATTTCGCCGCAGCGTTTTCGCGACGAATTCTGCATCGCGCCGCGCCGCGACGTCGCCGAATTGTGGCGTTCGGGCGGTGCAACGGGGGTCCCGTTATTCTATCCGCGTACCTATGAGGACATGCAATACGGTATCCTGGCATTTTCCCGCACGTTTACAGCCGCGGGCGCGGAAGCCGGGGAGAGCGCGCATGTTTCCTTTCCGCTCGGCATTCACCCGGTTGGCCATGTCTATGCGCGCGCCGCGCAAAGAGTCGGCATCGGCGTCAACTGGGCGGGCTCCGGGGCATCGACTCCCTCGCCGATGCAGATCGAGCTGATCAAACTGCTGCGTCCCTCGATCTGGCTTGGCATGAGCAGCTACGCCATCCACCTGGCCAACATGGCCGACGCCAGCGGCATCGATTTGTCGCGTTACGGGGTCGGTCTCGTCATGTGCTCGGCGGAAGCGATATCGGCCAAGAAGCGGGAGAAGATTTCCCGCATGTGGGGGGCGCGGGTGCACGACAATTTCGGCATGACCGAGGCTGGCATGATGGGCTCCGAAAGCCGCGCGCGGGATGGATTCCATATCTGGACCGACATGTATGCCATCGAAGTGGTCGATCTGGACAGCGGCGAACCGGTGCCCGAAGGCGAGCCGGGCGGCCTGGTCGTCACCCCTCTATGGTCGAACAATGCCACGCCGTTTCTGCGCTGGAGCTCGGGCGATATCGTGACGTATCGGGAGGAAGGCGGCGCCGACGGGCCGCTCTCGGTTTTTCCGGTCATCCAGCACGCCCATCGCACGGTCGGGTTCTTCAAAATCCGCGGTGTCAACATCGACCATCAGGAATTCGAAGACTTCCTGTTTTCCTATGAGGACCTGATCGATTTCAAGCTGGAACTGGTGACGCGGGACGATGCCGAAATTCTTCAGGTGTCGATCGAAGTGTCGGGCGGACGCGACCCGCAACAGTTCGCCGCGCGCATCGCCGGTGATACGCGCGACACATTTCAAATCAAACCCGAAATCATCGTACTCGAACGCGGTACGCTGGCGCGCGAGTTCGAATCCGCTCTCAAGGCACCACGCTTCACCGACCGGCGCACATAGGTTGTCTCGGCTCCGCTCCCACACTCGGTTCGGAATGACGAGCAATGAATGTTTGGCACTCTTGTCGCTTCGGAGCGGAAAGGCGCGACGACACTGGCAGCACCGAGGCAGCGAATAGTCTTTAAACGGTCTGGGTCCTCCGGATTGCCAGGGGACAGCAAACACGGGCAAGATTGGTCCTTTTCCACCCGGGCCGCCGTGTACTGAAACTGTGAGGCTGGTGTTTTGCGCCAGGAGTGCTGACTGGAAGGTGAGATAAGGGCGCGCAATGATACTGGCGCCGATCTTCACGAGCGTCATTCGGAAGCTGGTCGGCGACCAGTGCTAGAGCTACTCGGGGT
>DATHRP010000099.1:0-1772 GCA_035465195.1 Afifellaceae bacterium
GGCGAGGATCAGTTCGAGATCGACCTGGATTGGCTCCGCGCGGACCGACGACAAAGCGGCGAGCATCACGCCGATGGTGCAACTACAGGCTGCAAATCCGTTCCGGGAACCGCTCATGTGCCGAGTGTCGCCGCAACGGGCGAAATGTCCAATCACAAAAAAGCGCCTTCACAGGCTGCCGACGAACGTCACCGTGCCGAGCGCGGCGACCGTCGTCCAGATGATCACGCGGGAAATGACGCGCACCGGCACGCCGTATTGCAGCGCCAGGACGAACGGCATGGCGCCCGCCGGACCTGCGGTGACCAGCAGGGCCGGATCGGACCAGGCGGGCGCCACGGCTAGCGCCTCGACGATCACGATCCAGGCGAGCAATGGCTGAAGACCGAGTTTCATGGCCGAAATGACGATCGCCACCGACGGGCGATGCGGCGCCGGCTGGGCGCTCAGGATAACGCCGAGCGCAAACAAGGCGGCGGGCGCCGCCGAACCGCCGGTAAACCGCGTGAACAGGTCGAGGCCTGCCGGCAGGTCGATGGCGGTAACGGCAGCGAGGAGACCGAGGCCGATACCCAGGATCTGCGGATTGAATGCCATCTTGCGCAGGACGCCCGGCACCGAGGCGCCGCCGGCGCGACCGCTGACCGCATCGAGGATCAGCAACGTACCGCTGTGGATGATGATCGCGTCCACCGTGATCATGGCGACGATGGGGAACGCGGCGGTTTCGCCGTAGAGCGCGATGGCGATCGGCAGGACGAAGAAGACATGGTTCGGAAATGTCGCCGCCATGCCTATCATCAGGCTTTCCAGCGCCGGGCGACCGTAGGCATAACGCGCGACGGCGAAACCGGCCGCATAAACGGTTACCTCGACGGCGAGATAGCCGAACAGGAGGCGCCATTCGAACTGGCTGAAATCGACGCCTGAGATCAGCCGGAACAAAAGCGCGGGAACCGCCAGCATGAAGACGAAACGGTTGATCGCCGACGCCATCGCCGTATCGAACAGGCCGAACCGCGCGAAGGCGTAACCGACGCCGATCAGCGCGGCGACCGGCAGTACCGCGTCGAGAAATACCGAGATCATGCCGCCCCCGTCATCGCGGAGGCAGAATGACCGGTTTCAGCGCCGATGCAACGGCAAATCAGGCTCTCAGCCGCTCGTTGTCCGGGTCGAACGGGCTTTCGGCGATCACCGTCATCCTGTGCCGCTTTCCGAGGATGGCGATCTCCATCTCGCTGCCGATCGCCGAGAGTTCCGGGGGAACCATGGCGAGCGCCAGCGACTTGCCGAGCCGCCAGCCGTAGCCGCCGGAGGTGGCGCGGCCGACGAGGTCGTCGCCCTTGTAGATCGCCTCCGACCCGCGGGCGTCGGCGTCGGTCACGTCGTGAACCTCGGCCGTCACGAAAGCCCATTTGCTGCCGCGCTCGCGCCATTCGACCAGTGCGTCGCGGCCGATGAACTGCCCCTTGTTCGGATGGACGAACCGGTCGAGACCGGATTCGTAGGCGGAATATTCGATGGAAAGCTCGCGCGGGATCAGCCGGTAGCTCTTTTCAAGGCGCATGGAATCCATCGTCCGGATGCCGAACGGCCTGATGCCGAACTCCCTGCCCGCCTCCATCACCAGGTCGAAGATGAGGTTCTGCTGCTCGATCGGGTGATGCAGTTCCCAGCCCAGTTCGCCGACGAAGTTGACGCGGAGCGCATGGGCGTCGGCGCGGCCGACATTGATCCGCCTGCCCGAGAGCCACGGGAACGCGTCGTTG
>DATHRP010000100.1:0-7163 GCA_035465195.1 Afifellaceae bacterium
ATCTCCTGAGGACGCCGCGGGCGCTGATCCATCTCGCCTTCATGACCGGCCGCGACAGGGACGGCGCCGACAGGCAGGCGCTGGCCAGGCTCTGCCGCACGCGCGGCCTGTCGGGCCCCGACGACGATGCTCGCCAGCATACAGTCGCCTGGGGCAATGGAATGCTGCGCTGGGAACAGCATACCGAATTCACGACCTACGCCTGGGACGGCCCGGCGCCGCGCAATGTCGGCGATCCGGTCGAGGGTCATCCCTTCGGCAGCGAATTCACGCCACCCGGCGCGTTCATTTCCGGGTGCCGGCTGGAAATCCGGCTCGGCAGCGAGATCACCGAGGACAGGGCGCTCACGGCCTTCGATCCGACCAGCCTGTGCTTTTCCAGCGTCGACGGCGGGCTGGCCCGCGCCGCCACCGATTTCAGGCAGGACAGCAACGGCCTCAGCCATATCCTCATTCTCGACCTCGGGCTCGGACCGGTGCGCGCCGGCGCTCTGGCCCAGCGGCTAGTCGAAATCGAGACGTACCGCACGCTGGCGATGCTCGGACTGCCGGAGGCGCGCAGACTGTCGGCGGACATGATGCCGATCGAGGAAGGGCTGGTGCGGATTACCGGCGAACTGCGCGAACCGGGACAGGCCGACAGCCAGATCCTGCTCGACGAACTGATCAACTTGGCCGCCGACCTGGAGGCGGGTGCCGCAAAAAGGCTCTACCGGTTCGGCGCCAGCCGCGCTTACGACCAGCTCGTCAGCGGCCGCCTTGCCGTGCTGAACGAGGTCGTGGTGCCCGGCTTCGAGACATGGTCGGATTTCCTGGGCCGCCGCCTGCGGCCGGCGATGCGGACCTGCCAGTCGGTCGAAGAGCGCCAGGCCAATCTGTCGAGGAAGCTGGCCCGCGCGGCCGACCTGCTGCGTACCCGCGTCGATGTCGAGCTGGAGCGCCAGAACAGGGATCTCCTGGAATCGATGAACCGCCGCGCTCGCCTGCAATTGCGGCTTCAGCAGACCGTGGAAGGCCTGTCGGTGGCCGCGATCAGCTACTACGTGGTGGGACTGGTCAACTATCTCGCCAAGGGCGCCAAGGCGTCGGGCCTGTTGCCCGCTGCCGAGCCCGACCTGATCAGCGCATTCGTGGTCGTGCCGGTCGCGCTCATGCTGTGGTGGCTGGTCCGCCGGATCCGCCTGTCGCACAAGGACGACTGAGTGCGCCCGGCCGGACGGGCCGCCGGTCAATCAGGCATTGGGGTCGCTGTTGCCATTACCGCGGCCGGAATTACTGCTGCCGGAGTTTCTGCTACCGGGGTTGCTGCTGCCGGAATTGCCGTTGCCGGAGTTGCCGCTGCCGGAGTCACTGCTGCCGGAGTTGCCGTTGCCGGAGTTACTGCTGCCGGAGTTGCCGTTGCCGGAGTTGCTGCTGCTGGAGTTGCTGTTGCCTGAATTCGAACTGGCGGAATTCGAGCTGCCGGAACTTGCGCTGCCGGAAGAGTCATTAGACCTGCCGCTTGCGGGCGGTGCCAGGTCGGCTTCCGCCTTGTAGACGATTTCCGGCTTCTCCCCTGGACCGACGACTCTCAGGCGGCCGCGCTTGCCGCGATCGAGGACCGCCTTCTGGCCGGCCGGCACGAGCGCTGTATCGCCGGTTCCGCGCTGGGTGACCTCGACCAGTCCGCGGGTGACCGTGACCTTGGAGCCGTATCTGTTCTGCGTGATCTTGAACCGTGTTCCCTTGACGACGGCGACGATCGTCGGCGTCCGCACTTCGAAGTGCCGGACGTTCCGCTTCTCCACGTCATAGGTGACGACGCCCGAACGCTGGTTGATGGTGGTCCATCCGTCGCCGCTGTCGGCGGGGAGCGTGATGACGGAATCGGACCCGATGATCATCGTCTCCCGGTTGCGCACCAGGTAGACCTTCCCGTTGCTTCCGGTGTGGATCGTCGCGGTCCGGTCCGGTTCGAGGCCCGGGGTCAGGGATACCTTCTGCGCGCCTGCAGCACCGAACTCGATCCATGCGTCGCCGAAGATCTTGGCAACGCGCCATTCGGCCGCATGGGCGGCTGTGGCACCGAAGACGAGGGTGAGGATCGCAACGAGGCGAATGAGTACAGAATGCCGCATTGCGTGCCTTCTACGAATTATTCTTTTGAAGTGAACTATCTCGTTTATATCAAGTTTTACAGAAGTTTCCGGTGACAGGGCTAACAGAGCAGGTAAAGAAAAGGTTTACGGGCCGGCCTCGGTTGATAGTACTGGATTTGCGGGCTTTTTCGGGTCTGACCCTTCGCCTCGACTTGGCGGCCGAAAGAGGGTAATCACGGCGGGTCAGGGAAACGACCGATCAACAAGGGTAGACATGCCTGTCAGAATCCGGAGCATATCATGAGCGGCCTGGCGATGCCGGCACCGAACGCGGATGTGCTCTCCAGGCGGGCCGAAATCGCGGCGGCGCTCTCAGCGATCGTTCCGGGCGAGGGCGTCATCGCCGACGAGGATGGCATGCGGCCGTTCGAATCCGACGGGCTGACCGCCTACCGGCAGATGCCGCTGATCGTTGTCCTTCCGGAAACCGTCGACCAGGTCAGCCGCGTCCTGCGCTATTGTCACGACAACGATATCCGCGTCGTGCCGCGCGGCTCGGGAACTTCGCTCTCCGGCGGCGCCCTGCCGCTTCAGGACGGCGTGCTGCTCGGCCTGTCGAAGTTCAACCGCGTGCTGGAGATCGACTACGACAATCGTGTCGCCGTGGTCCAGCCCGGCGTGACCAACCTCAACGTCACCAAGGCGGTCGAAGAGCGGGGCTTCTACTATGCGCCGGATCCGTCGTCGCAGATCGCCTGCTCCATCGGCGGCAACGTGGCGGAGAATTCCGGCGGCGTGCACTGCCTGAAATACGGCCTGACCGCCAACAACGTTCTCGGCATCGAGATGGTGCTGATGACCGGCGAGGTGATACGCCTCGGCGGCAAGCACCTGGATGCCGAGGGTTACGATCTGCTCGGTATCATGACCGGCTCGGAGGGCCTGCTCGGCGTCGTCACAGAGGTCACCGTGCGCATCCTGCATGCGCCGGAAACCGCCCGCGCCGTGCTCGTCGGTTTTCCCTCCAGCGAGGATGCCGGCCAGTGCGTCGCCGACATCATCGGCGCCGGCATCATTCCGGGCGGCATGGAGATGATGGACAGGCCGGCGATCCACGCGGCGGAAGATTTCGTCAAGGCCGGCTATCCGCGCGACGTAGAGGCGCTGCTGATCGTCGAACTCGACGGGCCGGCCGGCGAGGTCGACGACCTGCTGGCCCGGGTCTCGAAGATCGCCGAAGCCAACAAGGCGGATTATCTGCGGGTATCCCAGACCGAGACGGAGCGCCAGGCTTTCTGGGCCGGCCGCAAGGCGGCGTTTCCCGCCGTCGGCCGCATTTCGCCGGACTATTACTGCATGGACGGCACGATCCCGCGCAAGGCCCTGCCGCAGGTGCTCGCCCGCATGCGCGAGCTGTCGGAAGAATACGGCCTGCGCGTCGCCAACGTGTTCCATGCCGGCGACGGTAACCTGCATCCGCTGATCCTCTACGACGCCAACAAACCGGGCGAACTCGAGAAGGCGGAAGCGTTTGGCGCCGATATCCTGAAGCTCTGCGTGAAGGTCGGCGGCGTGCTGACCGGCGAACACGGCGTCGGAGTGGAGAAGCGCGACCTGATGCCGGAAATGTTCAACGAGGACGACCTGAAGCAGCAGCAGCGCATCAAGTGCGCCTTCGACGACAAGCACCTGCTCAACCCCGGCAAGATGTTCCCGCAATTGCATCGCTGCGCCGAGCTCGGCCGCATGCATGTGCACAAGGGCCAGATGCCGTTCCCCGACCTTCCCCGGTTCTGAGCGGGGCGGTATGGCGGAGACACTGAGGCCCGAGACTGCCGATGGCGTTCTGGAGACCGTTTCCTGGGCGGCGGCCGAGGGTGTGCCGCTTGAAATCGTCGGTTTGGGCAGCAAGCGCGGCATCGGGCGCCCCGTGGAAACAGACCATGTGCTGGACCTGTCGGGCTTGAGTGGCATCACGCTCTACGAGCCCGACGAACTCGTCCTCTCCGCCCGCGCAGGCACGCCACTCGCCGAGATCGAGGCAGCCCTGGCGGAGAACCGGCAGGAACTGGCGTTCGAGCCGATGGACATGGGCCGTGTGCTGGGCGGCGAGCCGGGCCGGGCGACGATCGGCGGCGTGCTGGCCGGCAACATATCCGGTCCGCGCCGCATCAAGGCGGGCGCGGCGCGCGACCACGTGCTGGGCGTGCACGCGGTTTCCGGCCGCGGCGAGGCGTTCAAGTCGGGCGGCCGCGTCGTCAAGAACGTGACTGGCTACGACCTGTCCAAGGGCCTGGCCGGATCGTGGGGCACTTTGGCGGTGGCTACCGACGTCACGTTCAAGGTCCTGCCCGCCGCGGAGATATCCGAAACCGTCATGCTGCGCGGCCTGGCGGACCGCGCGGCGGTCGAAGTGATGTGCGGAGCGATGGGATCGTCCTGGGAGATATCCGCCGCCGCCCACCTGCCGCAGGAGGCAGCGGAGCGCGTTCCGGTGTCGCTCGTCTCCGGAGCCGGCGGCCCGGTCACATTGTTCCGGCTGGAAGGGTTCGGAGCCTCGGTAGCCTATCGCGGCGACCGGCTGTTTGCGGCGCTGGAGGCGCATGGCACGGTCAACCGGCTCGACATCGATCTCTCGTCGGCGCTGTGGGCCGCGCTGCGCGACGTGGTGCCCCTGCAGGGCGAGCGGCCGCTCTGGCGGGTCAGCGTCGCGCCGACCAGCGGCCCGGACATCGTCGCCGCGATGGCCGGCCGCGACATGGGCTATTTCTACGACTGGTCCGGCGGCCTTGTCTGGATCGAGACCGACGAGACGGACGACGCCGGGGAGAAGGCGTTGCGGGCGGCCGTCGACGCGGCCGGCGGCCACGCCGCGCTGATCCGTGCGCCGGAGGCGCTGCGCAACGCCGTGCCGCCGTTTCACCCGCAGCCGCCGGCGCTCGCAGCGCTGTCGCACCGGCTGAAGGAGAATTTCGATCCGAAGAACATCCTCAACCCCGGCCGCATGGTCGCCGGCGTCTGAGGCGGGCAGGACCGAGGACCGATGCAGACCCACTTCACAGACGAGCAGCTGAAGGACCCGCTTATCCGCGAAGCCAATTCAATCCTGCGCAAGTGCGTGCATTGCGGCTTCTGCACCGCGACCTGTCCACACTAGGTCGAGCACGGCAACGAGCTCGACAGCCCGCGCGGGCGCATCTACCTGATCAAGGACATGCTGGAGAACGACCGCCCGGCGACGGACCAGGTCGTCACCCATATCGACCGATGCCTGTCCTGCCTGTCGTGCATGACGACCTGCCCGTCGGGCGTCGACTACATGCACCTGGTCGACCAGGCCCGTACGCACATCGAGAAGACCTACCGCCGGCCGCTGGCCGACCGCCTGCTGAGGGATCTCCTGGCCGCCGTGCTGCCTTATCCGAACCGCTTCCGGCTCGCCCTGGCCGGCGCCTTCTTCGGCCGGCCGCTGGCGCCGCTGCTGGCCGCGATCGGCGGCCCGTTCGCCAGGCTTGCCGCCATGCTGCGGCTGGCGCCCGGGCGGGTTCCGCCACGCTCCGACGCTGTGCCCGGCAAGCTGTTCCGCGTCGAGGGCGAACGCCGGCGCGGCCTCCGGCGGGCCAAGGACAGGCTCGGCCGCGTTGCCATGCTGTCGGGCTGCGCCCAGCCGGTCCTCGACCCCGGCATTAACGATGCGGCGATCCGGCTGCTCAACCGAATCGGCGTCGAGGTGGCGCTCGCCGAGGGCGAAGGCTGCTGCGGCGCGCTTGTCCATCACATGGGCCGCGAGGCGGCGGCGCTCGAATTCGCCCGCGCCAATGTCGACGCCTGGATGCGCGAGATGGAGCGGGAAGAGCTCGACGCCATCATCATCACCGCGTCGGGATGCGGCACGACGATCAAGGATTACGGCCATATGCTGGCCGGCGACCCGGCCTATGCCGAAAAGGCGAAGGCGGTTTCCGCGCTCGCCCGCGACATCAGCGAATATCTGGCAACCATCGATATGCCTGAGCCGGAGGTGCGGCCCGGCCTGCGCGTGGCCTACCATTCGGCCTGTTCCATGCAGCACGGTCAGAAGATCACCTTCCAGCCGAAACTGCTCCTGGAAAAGGCCGGATTCGAGGTGGTCGACGTGCCGGAGGGGCATCTGTGCTGCGGTTCGGCCGGAACGTACAACATCCTGCAGCCGGAAATCGCACGCCGCCTGCGCGACCGCAAGGTGGCGAACATCGAGCGCACCGCACCCAGGGTCATTGCAACCGGGAATATCGGCTGCATGACCCAGATTGCAACCGGAACGGCCATTCCGCTTTGCCACACGGTCGAATTGCTCGATTGGGCCTATGGCGGTCCGCAACCTGAGATGCTAGCCTCTTCCTGACGGGCCTGGTCCGCTACCTGAAAGGGGGCGGAAAATGCATTGTTTTCGGTGCGCCGGGCAGGGTGGGGTGTCACATGTCGGTATTTGCGTTAGTCGTCGCAGCGATCGTGGGAGCGAGTTCGGGCCCGGGCGAGCCGTCGGAGGAAAAATGGCGGCGCTGCATCGACGGAGCGGACGAGGCGCGGATCGCCGGCTGCGAGGAAATAGTCGGTGACACCGATTTCACCAGGAACGCCAGAGCCTTCGCCGCCGCGACCATAGGCGACATCTACCTTGCGCAGCTTCGCCCGGCCGCCGCGGCCGGCGAATTCTCCCGCGCCATCAGGCTGGCGCCCGACTACGGCTATCCCTACCGGCGGCGCGGCTTCGCTTTTTTCCTGACCGGCCGCAGCGACGAAGCGCTTGCCGATTATGACAGCGCTATCGAACTGTCGCCGCTGGACCCTTATGCCCATGTCTCGCGCGGCAGTTTCTTCCGCCAGATCGGTGAGCTTGACCGCGCTCGCGCCGATATCGAAAAGGCACTCGAACTCGACCTGGAGAACTCCGACCTCTACTACGAGCGCGGACTGCTCTCTCTCGACGTGAGGGACTACCAGCAGGCGGAGCTCGATTTCACCAAGTCGCTGCTGCTGAAGCCCGACGAGCACGATGCCCGCTACAATCTCGTCAATGCCCTGCGGTTCCAGCTGCGCACGGAA
>DATHRP010000101.1:0-1823 GCA_035465195.1 Afifellaceae bacterium
CTTCTCGTGCGGATCCGAAATGTGCATGAACTCGATACCGATGGTCGAGCAGTAGGTCCGCTTGAGGATCGCCAGCATCTGAGGGATGGTCGCGAATTCGAGCCCCAGCACCTTGTCGAGGAAGATCTGCCGGTCGTAGTCGGCCTCCGAGAAGCCGTAGCTCGCCGGATGCAGTTCCTCGTGGTCCCGCTGGTCGGCGATGCCGAGAGGATCGAGCTGGGCGTGGAGATGGCCGCGCATCCGGTAGGCCCGGATCATCATCAGGGCGCGAACCGAATCGCGCGTCGCCTGCTGCACATGCTCGTCGGCAACCTCGACCCCGCGAACCTGGGCGCCCGTCCTGATCTGCCTGCCGACATGGGTTTCCACCGCGGCCCAGTCGCCGTCCAGCGCCGAAACCAGTTCGCCGTTGGCCGCGATCGGCCAGTCCTTGCGCTTCCAGGGTGCGCCGCGTGCCTCACGCAGCACATCTTCACGTTCGTCCTTCAGATCGCCGAAAAAATGACGCCAGCTCTCGTCCACGCTGCCGGCATTTTCCTGGTAGCGGGCGTACATCTCTTCGAGGTAGGCGGCATTGCCGCCGTAGAGAAAGGAGGACAGTTGGAAGGCTTCGTTGGCGTCTTGCCGTGACATTTGTCTTCGCGGGACATTTCTGCCCCGTGCCTCTTCAGATCGCATCGGACGCGGCCAAGCCGCCACGCCCTATATTGGTCCCGAGCCGGTCTATACCAACCCCTCAGTTATTAGAGCCTTATCCTTTCAGAACCTCAACCAGAGTCTGGCCGAGTTTCGCCGGCGATGGCGAAACCGTGATACCGGCGGCTTCCATTGCTGCGATCTTGTCTTCCGCGCCGCCCTTGCCGCCGGAAATGATCGCTCCGGCGTGTCCCATCCGGCGCCCCGGAGGCGCTGTGCGCCCGGCGATGAAGCCGACTGTCGGCTTGGAGCGGCCGCGCTTGGCCTCGTCGGCCAGGAACTGGGCCGCGTCCTCCTCCGCCGAACCGCCGATCTCGCCGATCATGATGATCGACTTGGTATCGTCGTCGGCGAGAAACAGCTCCAGCACGTCGATGAACTCTGTCCCCTTGACCGGGTCGCCGCCGATGCCGACCGCTGTCGTCTGGCCGAGCCCTTCCTGGCTGGTCTGGTAGACCGCCTCGTAGGTCAGGGTACCGGAGCGCGATACGACGCCGACCGAACCCTTCTTGAAGATGGAGCCGGGCATGATGCCGATCTTGCATTCCTCGGGCGTGAGGATACCCGGGCAGTTGGGCCCTAGCAGCCGGGACTTGCTTCCGCACAGCGCGCGCTTGACCGGAACCATGTCGAGAACCGGGATGCCCTCGGTGATCGTCACGATCAGATCCATTTCCGCGGCAATCGCCTCGGCAATGGAATCGGCGGCGAACGGGGGCGGCACATAGACGACCGATGCCGTGGCGCCGGTCGCCCCCTTTGCTTCGGCGACCGTGTCGAAGACCGGCAGCGTCGCGGTGGAGCCGTCGGGCAGGTTGCCGGTCCATGTCGAGCCGCCCTTGCCCGGCGTCACGCCCGCAACCATCCGCGTGCCGTGGTATCCAAGCGCCTGTTCGGTGTGGAAAGTTCCGGTCTTGCCGGTCAGACCCTGGACGATGATCCTGGTGTTCTTGTCGATGAGTACGGACATCAGGACGCCTCCCCGACCGCCTTGACGATCTTCTGGGCCGCGTCGTCCAGATCATCGGCCGAGATGACGTTGAGCCCGCTCTCGTCGATGATCGCCTTCCCCTTGGCGACGTTCGTGCCTTCGAGCCGGACAACCAATGGTACCTTCAGGCCGACCT
>DATHRP010000102.1:0-10054 GCA_035465195.1 Afifellaceae bacterium
AATATCATCTCATGGCCGTGCCAGAGATGCGCAGCGCCGGCAAAGCTCGGTGTGCGGACTTCGACGTTCATGCTGTGCAGGCCCAGCCATGCCATCCAGGCGAGCATGGCCACCACCGCATAAACACCGGCCAGCAGGAAAAACGGACGAAAACCGTAGGAAAGCAGGGGCGGCTGGTTGTCGGGATCGCTGTTCATCCGGTCCGCCGCCGTCTCATGACCTGATAAAGTCCGTTTCGCCGCCGCCGGCGGAAATCGTCGTGCCATCCGACCGTTGCGCGAGTATGACCGTGCCGGGGAATGCCCTCGCGACGGATGGAATTGCCCTCTCGCCGGAAACCGCCACAGCCGTCGAAAGCGCGTCGGCGAGGCACGCTCGTGATGCGGCGACACTCGCGCTTGCAAGGCCACTGCCGCTATGGCCGGTGCGGGGGTCGATCAAATGGTGCCAGCGGCTGTCGGCTGAAAGAGGCGTGCCGGCTGGCTCGGAGGTGGCAAGGGCGCCGTCGACCAGAGCGGCTTCGTGCTCGGATCCGCCGATAGCAACCCGCCACGCACGCCCCGGCAGGGCGCGAAGCTCGCCGAGTTGCACGAGAACATGCTCAAGCCCCTCGGCGCGCATCAGGTCGGCCACGGCGTCGGTGATGTAGCCCTGCGCGATTCCGTTGAACGTCAGCGCCATGCCCGGCGCCAGGCGGATGCAGTCGGCGGCTACGCTGATGCGGCCCGCATCGCACAGGCGGGCGGTCTCGCCGAGCATGTCCGCGTCCGGATCGCCGGCCGACGGGTCCGCTGCGAAATGCCGGGAGAGAAATTGCCAGAGCGGCTGAACGGCGGGATTGAAGGCGCCATCGGTGGCGCTCCAGTACGATAGCGACCGGTCCAGCAGGACGCGCATATCGTGCGACGGACGGTCGAGCCGGCCGGAAATGTTGAGCCGCGAGACTTCGGAGTCCGGTCGGTACAGGCTGAAGATCCGTTCCAGCCGTTCGATCTCGCCGAGGGCAAGACCGACAAGCCGCCCGGCCAGGTGCGGGTCGATACCGTCGATCAGGATCGTGCCTTCCGCGCCGAGCGCCCTGCCCTGCCATTCGTACATCGGGCCTGCGCTGCCTCCGGAACCGAGCGCGAAGCTGCCGGCCGCCGCGGCGGTGATCGTCAGCGCCCGTCGCCTGGTCAACAACCGTCTAGCCATGACCGGTCTCCGTTTCGTTCGCCGCCGTCGCGGCCTCGGCCAGCTTCCGGCGCTCCTCGCGGCGCTGCGCCCGGGCCTTCAGCGGCGGACAGGTTGTCGGGTCGTAATAGTTCGTCTGGCATCGCAGGCAGTGGATGCATTCGTTCGGATTGATGTGGCCGTCGGGATGAATCGCCTGGACCGTGCAATGAACGGCACAGATCCGGCAGCTCTTGCCGCATTCGTACCGGCGCTTCAGCCAGTCGAACATCCTGAGCCGCGCCGGTATCGCGAGCGCCGCCCCGAGCGGGCAGAGATAGCGGCAATAGAAGCGCTCGATGAAAAGTCCGGAAGCCAGGAGGCCGAGGGCATAGACCACGAACGGCCAGTCGCGCATGAACTTCAGCACGATGGCGGTCTTGAACGGCTCGACCTCGGCCGCGGCGAAGGCCATCGGCATCGAATTGAGCGACAATGCGAGCAGCCCGAGAAAGATTATGTATTTGATCGGCCACAGCCGTTCGTGCAGCGCGAACGGCACGTCGATCTGCCGGAGCCCGAGCCTGCGGGCGGCCTGGTTCGTCAGTTCCTGCAAGGCGCCGAACGGGCACAGCCAGCCGCAGAAGACGCCGCGCCCCCAGAACAGCAGGGCGACGGCAAGCCAGCTCCAGATGATGAAGATCAGCGGATCGAGCAGGAACGGCTGCCACTGGAACCCCGTCCGCAACGCCTGGACGTAGGACAGCACCTGGACGACGGAGAGCTGGGCGCCGAGCGCGAAGCCGAGCACCAGAACCGTGACGGTCAGAAACGTCAGGCGCACAATCCGGTACAGGCGGTAACGTTGCGCCAGGGCGTCCTGGAAGATGAGGATGACATAGAGTGACAGGAGAATGGCGAGCACCGCCGAGATGGCCGGGATGCGATCCCGCCAGTTCTGCTGCCACAGGGGTGGGGCTTCCGCCGGGGCGGTGTCGCCGGCAGCCTGTGGCGTGACGAGAAATCGTTCCGGAAGGCGGTAGACCAGGCTGAAGGTGGCGCTCAACGCGCTGCCGCCTTCGACCTCACGGCTGACCAGCAGCGACAGCCGCCAGGGTCGCGACGGGTCGAAACCGCTGGCGGCGGGGACGACGAAAATACCGGCTTCGCGAAATTCAGGGGCATCCGCGGATGCAAGCGATTCGACGTTCTGATAGCCGGCTTTCGTCAGGCGGATCGTCCGTGCGTCCTGGATGATCTCCACCCGGTCGAAGACATCGCTCTTTCGCCAGTTCGTTCCCTTGAATGAATAGAGGCCATTGGCGGCGATCATGATCGCGTTGTCGTCGACCGCCATTCCCGCGATCAAGGCGTTGTATTGACGTTTACCAAGAAGGTTCTGGCCGATCGCCGGCGGCGTCAGCAGTGTGGCGAAAAGGTCGATGAACGTGCTGTCTCCGTCGCCGACGGCCGGCATGAAGTCCGGGCTGCCAAGTGCCTTGCGGGCTTCCGCGACGCTCACGCTGCGCGACGCGACGGCTTCTGCGTCTGTCAGCTCGCGCCATGTCAGGGGCGTGAAACCGGTCCGGTCGATCATCGTACTCGTTTCGCCGCCGAGTAGCCGGCGCGACAGTGCAACCGCGCGCGCGGTGCGATAGATCCCGTCTGCTATGACGCCGCTCGAAACCGTGGCTCCGGATATTGCATCCGGCAAACTGCCCGGTCCTTCACGCCGCACGGATCCGGAGATGTCCACGCCGGAAAAACCGCCGACATACTTTGCGATATCGGCCTCTGAAATGCCGATCGTGAGAATCGGCTCGCTCTGGCGGATCAGCCTTGCACCGACGATGCGTGCATCGGTGTCCATTACCACCAGGATGTCGATCGGCTTGCCTGAATAGCCGACCGTCCGGGCCACGTCCCAGGTCGATGCCAGATATCCGACCGTCCGACCGTTGCGTTCGATACGCATGGCGGGCGGATCGCCTTCGGGCTCTCCAATAACAATGTCGTCGATGTGCGCCTGGAAGAATTCGGCTACGACCGGCAGCCATTCGCCAATTGCCTTCTCCTGCGATCGCGCGGGCAGCCCGACGGACAAGAACGCGATGACGGCGGCCGAGAGGATCGCGGTCCAACGATGTCCGGCGTTGTGTGTCCCGTCAATGTCCGGCGCGTTCATATGACGAATTCTTGGGCCACGGCGGCCGGACGGGCCTTGACATTTATCAAGTCGAAACCTTTCGCGAAATCTTGCGTGAACCCGGTGTGTCACCTTGACAAAAGTCAAGGATCGAACAGGCGCCGAATGCCAGTTTTGATTTGTGATTTCTATTGGGAGACAGGCCATGAGACTCTTGGGCGTTGCGAAAAAATGTTGCGAACTGACAGCCGTGTCCGTGCTGGCCTACGGATTGACGGCAACGACAGTGACATGGGCTCAACAGGCGCCCGCCCCGGCCGATCTCCAGAAGCACGAGACTACGCCCGGCGGAAAATACGAGCCGAGCCTCGACGTGATGAAGGACGAGCCGGTCGAGCAGCCCGGCGCCAAGCCCGGTGTCCCCACATTGACGCAGGCTGAATTCGAGCAGGCCAACGAGATCTACTTCCAGCGCTGTGCCGGCTGTCACGGCGTGTTGCGGAAAGGCGCGACCGGCAAGGCCCTGACGCCCGACCTCACCAAGGAACTGGGTTTCGAATATCTGCGCGATTTCATCAATTACGGTTCGCCAGCCGGCATGCCGAACTGGGGCACGTCGGGCGATCTTTCGGAAAGTGAAATCGAACTGATGGCGAATTACCTGCTGAACGAACCGGCCCAGCCGCCGGAGTTCGGCATGGAAAAGGTGCGGGCGAGCTGGAAGGTTCTCGTGCCCGTCGAACAGCGTCCGACAGAGCAGATGAACGATATTAACCTCGACAACGTCTTCTCCGTCACCCTTCGGGATACCGGCGAAATCGCGCTGATCAGCGGCGACACCAAGGAGATCATCACCACGATAACGACCGGCTATGCGGTGCATATTTCACGCATCTCCGCGTCGGGCCGCTACCTCTTCGCAATCGGCCGCGACGCCAAGGTCGACCTGATCGATCTGTGGATGGATCCGCCGGCCAAGGTCGCCGAGATCAAGGTCGGTTCCGAGGCCCGTTCGGTCGAGACGTCCAAGATGGACGGCTGGGAAGACAGGTACGCGATCGCCGGGGCCTACTGGCCGCCGCAATATGTCATCATGGATGGCGCGACGCTGGAGCCCTACAAGATCGTCTCCACGCGCGGCATGATCTACGACACCCAGGAATACCATCCCGAGCCGCGGGTGGCCGCGATCGTGGCGTCCCACTATCGGCCGGAGTTCATAGTCAACGTCAAGGAGACCGGGCATATCCTGCTGGTCGACTATTCCGACATCAAGAACCTGAAGGTCACGGACATCGAGGCCGAGCGGTTCCTGCATGACGGCGGGTTCGATTCCACCGGGCGCTACTTCCTGGTCGCCGCCAACGCACGCAACCGGGTCGCTATCGTCGACACCAAGGAAGGCAAGCTGGTCAGCGTGATCGAGTCCGGCGGCACCACGCCGCATCCGGGTCGTGGCGCCAATATCGTCCACCCGACATTCGGCCCGGTCTGGGTTACCAGCCACCTCGGCGACGAGACGGTTTCCCTCATCGGCACGGATCCGGAAGGCCACCCCGATAACGCCTGGAAGGTCGTGCAGACCCTCGAGGGCCAGGGCGGCGGATCCCTGTTCGTCAAGACGCATCCGGAATCGGGCCATCTCTATGTCGACACGCCGCTCAATCCGGAGGCCGAGATTGCCTCGTCGGTGGCCGTCTTCAAGATCGCCGACCTGGCGAACGAAGAACCGGAGTACGAAGTGCTCCCGATAGGCGAATGGTCGGGCATCACCGAGGGCGTTCGCCGCGTCGTGCAGGGCGAGTTCAATGCCGCCGGCGACGAGATCTGGTTCTCGGTGTGGAACGGCAAGGAACAGGAGTCGGCGATCGTCGTCGTGGACGACGAGACGCTGAAGCTGAAGGAGGTGATCAAGGATAAGCGTCTGGTCACCCCGACCGGCAAGTTCAACGTCTTCAACACCCGCAACGACATCTACTGATGTCAATGGGCGTCCGGCTTGTGCCGGGCGCCCGCCGAGTGCCGTAGCAATCTTGGAAGGACAGGCCGATGCAGGCGACAGGCTGTGTTTATCTTGTCGGCGCCGGTCCGGGCGACCCCGAACTCCTGACGATGAAGGCCGTGCGTATCCTGAAGTCGGCCGATGTCGTCGTGTACGACCGGCTGGTCTCGCCCGAGATTCTCGATCTGACCCCGCCGGGCACGACCCGCATTTCCGTCGGAAAGCAGCCGGCGCATCATCCGGTCCCGCAGGACGAGATCAACGATCTCCTGGTCCGGCTTGCCGGAAACGGACGCACGGTCGTCCGGCTGAAGGGCGGCGACCCGCTGATCTTCGGGCGCGGCAGCGAGGAGGCGCTGGAGCTGGTCCGGCACGGCGTGCGGTTCGAGATCGTGCCGGGCATCACCGCCGCGCAGGGCTGTGCCGCAGCGTGCATGGTGCCGCTGACCCATCGCGGTCTGGCGACGGGAGTGCGCTACCTGACCGGCCACTGCCGGCAGGAAAGCGATCTCGAATTCGACTGGAAAGGGCTCGCCGATCCCGACACCACCCTGGTCGTCTATATGGGGCGGGCCAATATCGCCCGGATCGCCAACCGGTTGATCGAGCACGGCCTGTCTGGCGAGACGCCCGCTTTTGTCGTCTGCAACGGTACGACACCGCGCGAGCGGCGGCTTGCGAGCACGCTTTCCGCGCTGCCCGAAGCCCTGGAGATAGCAGAATTCGATGGACCGATCCTGATCATGATCGGCCGGGTCGCGGGCCTGGCCGGAGAAACCGGAGCGCTCGATGCGTTGCCCGACGAAGTGGCCGCGGCTGCTCTTGGCTGAGGTGCTGGCATTGGCAGCCCTCGGCGGAACAACTGCTTTTGCCGAAGAGCCTTCGCCGGCGCGTCAGGCCGAGCTCACCAACCTGGTCCGGCAGGATTGCGGATCGTGCCACGGCATGACGTTGAAGGGCGGGCTGGGTCGGCCGATCCGACCGTCCGACCTGTCCGGAATCGGCGAGGACGCGCTCGCCGACGTCATTCTCGATGGTGTGCCGGGTACGCCGATGCCGCCCTGGCGCGGCCTGCTCAGCGAAACCGAGGCCCGCTGGATCGCCCATTCACTGAAGTCCGGTTTGAAGGAATGACGATGGCGCGCTGGCTTCTTGTCCTGCTCCTGACGGGACTGCTCGCGCCGGCAACGCTGGCGAAATCCGACCTGCGCGGGACCGGTGATCTCGGGATCGTCGTCGAACGGGCGGACGGTTCGGTCTGCATCGTCGACACGACGAAACGGTCGATCGTCTCGTGCATCGACGGGCTCGGCGATCTCTCGCACGCCTCCGCCGTCTTCTCCCGTGACCAGCGCTACGCCTATGTGTTCGGCCGCGACGGCGGGCTGACCAAGGTCGACCTTCTCATGCAGAAGATCGAGAAGCGCATCATCCAGGCCGGCAATTCCATCGGCGGCGCGATATCCGACGACGGCAAGCTGATAGCGGTCTCCAACTACGAACCGGGCGGCGTCCGGGTCTTCAGGTCCGATACGCTGGAGCCGGTCGCCGAGATCCAGGCGACCTATGCGGGCAACGGCGCGCGCTCGAAGACTGTCGGGCTCGTCGATGCTCCGGGCCGGCGGTTCCTGTTCGCGCTCTATGATGCCGGCGAGATCTGGTTGGCTGATTTTTCCGCGCCAGGAGCGCCGGAGATCACGCGGTTCGAGAAGGCCGGCGACCAGCCCTATGACGGGCTGATCACCGGTGACGGACGGCACTATATCGCCGGCCTGTTCGGCGAGGACGGCCTGGCGCATATCGATCTCTGGAGCGGGCAGCCGAACATCGAACGCATTCTCGACGGTTACGGTCGCGGCGAAGTGAAGCTGCCGGTCTACAAGATGCCCCATCTTGAAGGCTGGGCGCTCGCCGGCGGGCGCTTCATCCTGCCGGCGGTCGGGCGACACGAATTGCTGGCGGTCGATGCGGAAACGTTCGAGGAGGTCGGTCGCGTTGCCGTCCATGGGCAACCCGTCTTCGCCATAGCAAGGCCGGACGGCAGGCAGGTCTGGGTCAATTTCGCTCATCCGCTCAACGACACGATACAGGTCGTTGACGTCGCCAGTCTGAAGATCGTGCATGAATTCAAACCGGGCCCGGCCGTCCTGCACATGGAGTTCACGCCGCGCGGCAACGAAGTATGGGTCTCGGTGCGCGATGCCGACCGCGTCGACATCTACGACACGAGAACGTTCGAGAAGCTCGGCTCACTGCCGATGCGCAAGCCGAGTGGGATCTTTTTCACCGCCCGCGCCAACAGGATCGGCCTATGAACGTGATCCACCACGATCCGGCGCTGGCTCTCGCCGACCGGTGGCAACGGGATTTCCCGATATGCCGTCGGCCGTTTGCCGCTATCGGCGAAGCCGAAGGCCTGCCGGAGGCCGAGGTGATCGAGCGTTTCCGGCAATTGAAGGACCAAGGCGTCCTGGGTCGGATCGGCGCGGCCGTGCGTCCGAACACCGTCGGCGCAAGCACGCTCGCCGCCATGGCGGTTCCGCCCGATCGCTTGACCGATGTCGCGCAGATCGTCAGCGCGGAGCCCGGCGTCAATCATAATTACCAGCGCGAGCACGAACTCAATGTCTGGTTCGTCGTCACGGAATCCGACCGGGCGGCGGTGGCACGCACGCTGGGCAGGATTTCCGAGCGAACCGGAATCACAGTGTTCGATCTGCCGCTCGAGCGCGCCTACCATATCGACCTCGGTTTCAGGCTTGCCGGCTCGCGGCGGAAGCCAGACCGCAAGCCGGAAGCGCCATCGGACTATTCGGCGGATCGAAACGATCGGGCGCTGCTCGGCGCGATCGAGGACGGGCTGGCCCTCACGCCGGAGCCGTTCGCGCCGCTTGCGCAGGAGCTGGACCTTGACGAGGCGGACGTGCTGGGGCGTCTCGAGAGGCTCGTCAGCGCGAGCGTCATTTCAAGGTTCGGCTGTATCCTGCGGCATCGCCCGCTCGGTTACCGCGCCAACGCCATGGCCGTGTGGGACGTGCCGGACGACACAGTCGACCGGATCGCAGAGCGGCTCGCCGAACGCGATGCTGTGACGCTGTGCTACCGGCGCACCAGACGGTTGCCGGACTGGCCCTACAATCTCTTCGCCATGGTGCATGGGCGCGAACGCGTTGACGTTCAGGCGCAGATCGCCGAAGCGGAGCGCGCAGCGGGCCTTTCCGGATATGGCTCGGCGATCCTGTTCAGCCGGCGCTGCTTCAAGCAGCGCGGAGCCGTCTTTTCGCAAGCCGCAAGGGGAACTGCATGAAACACCAGTCGATCGACGAAACCGACCGCAAGATCATCAACGCGCTGCAGGGCGGGTTTCCGATTTCCGAACGGCCGTATCTCGCCGCGGCCGACAGGATCGAGATCAGCGAGGACGAACTGATCGCCCGGCTCGAACGCCTGGTCGGCGAGCGCGTCCTTTCGCGCTTCGGCCCGATGTACGATGCGGAGAAAATGGGCGGTGCGGTAACGTTGTGCGCCATGGCCGTGCCCGATGATCGGTTCGACGAGGTCGCGGACCTGGTCAACAGCCGCCGCGAGGTGGCGCACAATTACGCCAGGACACACGACCTCAACATGTGGTTCGTCGTGGCGAGCGACGATCCCGCCGATCTTGCTCGGATCATCGCGGGGATCGAGGCGGACACGGGGTTGAAGGTCTTCGACTTCCCCAAGGAGGAAGAATTTTTCATCGGTTTGAGGGTCAGCGCATGAGCGATCACGGGTCTATCACGGAACCTGTCGACAGGCAGATCATCGCCGCGACCCAGGCCGGCCTGCCGCTCGCGCCGACACCCTACGACGAACTCGCCGAACGGATCGGCATCGGTGCCGACGAACTGCGCGAACGGATGAAGCGGATGCTGGACCTCGGGATCATCCGGCGGATCGGCGCGGTGCCGAACCATTATGCGCTCGGCGTCAGCGCCAACGGCATGTCGGTCTGGGATGTCGACGACGAGGCGGTTTCCCGGCTCGGCGCGGAAGTCGGGGCGCTCGACTTCGTCAGCCATTGCTATCGGCGGCCGCGGCACCTGCCGTCCTGGCCGTACAACCTGTTCGCCATGGTGCACGGGCGCAGCCGTCCGGAGGTCGAGGAAAAGGTCGCGGAGATCGCTTCCCTTTTGGGAACCTCCTCGCGCTGCCACGAGATTCTTTATTCGACGCGCATCCTGAAGAAAACCGGCCTGCGGATCGCAGCCTGAAGGACAAGATCGATGTTCCGGGTCAGCCAGTTCATGCACGAGATAGCCAATCCACCACCGGTCCGGCCGCGCCGCGACCCGCCCGGACCGGTGGTGATCTGGAACCTGATCCGCCGCTGCAACCTCAACTGCAAGCACTGCTATTCGCTGTCGACCGACGTGGACTTCCCCGGCGAGCTCTCGACCGAGGAGGTCTACAGGGTCATGGACGACCTGAAGGCCTTCGGCGTGCCCGCGCTCATTCTCTCCGGCGGCGAGCCGCTGATCCGCAAGGACATCTTCGAGATCGCGGCGCGCGCCAAGGCGCTCGGCTTCTACACGGCGCTGTCCACCAACGGCACGCTGATCGACGCGGCGCTCGCGCGGCGCATCGGCGACACCGGCTTCGACTACGTCGGCATCAGCCTCGACGGCATCGAGGCGACGCACGACCGCTTCCGCCGGCAGCAGGGCGCCTTCGGGCGCTCGCTCGCGGCGCTGCGCCTGTGCCGCGACCTCGAT
>DATHRP010000103.1:0-7922 GCA_035465195.1 Afifellaceae bacterium
ATGGGTAAGGCGGGAAAAGGGGTGGCGCAGCGATGCCCGAACACCGCAAACTAGCGGCGATCTTGGTTGCGGATATCGTCGGTTTCAGCCCACTGACGGGTGCAGACGAGGATCGTACGCTTGCGCGGCTGCGCACATTGCGCAGCGATCTGATCGACCCGACTATCGCGGTCTATAACGGGCGTGTGGTGAAGCGGACCGGCGACGGGGCGCTGGTCGAATTCCGCAGCGTCGTCGAGGCCGTCCGGTGCGCGATCGAGATTCAGGACGGTATGCTGGAGCGCAATGCCGGGTTGCCCGATGATAACCGGATCGACTTCCGAATCGGAATTCATCTGGGAGACGTCGTGGAGGAGGGCGATGGCGACTTGATGGGCGACGGCGTCAATATTGCCGCGCGGCTGGAAGGCATCGCGGAGCCCGGTGCGATCTGCTTGTCCGAAGATGCCTATCGCCAGGTTCGTTCTCGCCTCGAACTGTCGGTTACCGATCTCGGCGATACCGTACTCAAGAACATCGCCGAGCCGCTGAAGGTCTACGCATTGAAGGTCGGGACGTCAGCCGAACCGGCCATGTCCCTGAGGCCCGAAGTAGCAACGACGGCGCTCTTGCCCGACAAGCCTTCGATTGCGGTGCTGCCCTTCACCAACATGTCGGGCGACCCCGACCAGGAATATTTCGTCGACGGCATGGCCGAGGAGATCATCACGGCCTTGTCGCGGTTCAACCAGCTCTTCGTCATCGCCCGCAATTCGAGCTTCGTCTACAAGGGTCGTTCCGTCGATATCAAGCAGGTCGGCCGTGAACTCGGCGTGCGCTATGTGCTTGAGGGAAGCGTGCGCAAATCGAGCGACCGGGTCCGCATCACGGGCCAGCTGATCGACGCCGCCACAGGCGCCCATCTCTGGGCCGACAAGTTCGACGGACGCATGGAAGATGTATTCGACCTTCAGGACCGGATCACGGCAAACGTGGTCGGTGCGCTGGAACTGACGGTTCGGAAGGCCGAAATCGAGCGCTCCCGTCGCAAACCTGCGGACAATCTCGGCGCATACGACCTCTATCTTCAGGCGCTGCCCCACATCTATGCGATCCGGCCGGACGATAATCGCCAGGCCCTCGATCTGCTCATGAAGGCGCTCGAGCTCGATCCGGAATATGCGCCCGCCCTAGGCCATGCGGCCTGGTGTATGGTCCAGCGGATCACCCGGGCCTGGCCGTCCTACGGACATGACGATCTGGCCGTGGCGGAGACAATGGCGCGCAACGCGCTCGCCTTCGGCAGCGACGATGCAGTTGCAGTCGTGCTGGGCGGCTTTGCGCTCACAATGTTAGGCCTGGACTATACGGTCGGCCTGGACGCCGTACGCCGCGCGGCGGACCTGAATCCGGGTTCGGGGTTCGTCAGCGCCATGGCCGGGTGCGCGCTCGTGTTCGGCGATGACGTTGAAACCGGACTGCCGCTGTTGGAGCGCGCAATGGAACTCGGTCCCCAGGATCCCAACCTGTTCAGCCATTTGACCGTCACCGCCTACGCCCATCTGTTCGCGGGGCGGCCCGATCGGGCCCTGGAGTCGGCGTTGCGTTCGATCGCTCTCAACGCTGAATGGGATTCGACCTACTGGGTGATGATCACGGCCTATATGCAGACCGGACAGGTTTCGGAGGCCGAGGCAGCTGCCGCCAGGTTGCTGGCGCTGCATCCGCATGCCAGCGCATCGAAGTATCGCCGTGTGCTGCCTATACGGAATCCGAAATCGCGCGCAATGGTTGTCGAGAGCCTTCGAAAAGCGGGCGTTCCGGACTGAGCCGGCTCAGATTCCGCGCCACCGGCGCACTTCGGTGATGATCTCGCGCATCGCCTCTTCCTCCATCTCCACCACCTTGCCGTCGGCGCGCACCAGCGCCATCATCGTGCCGGCGAACTGCTTGAAGTGGTCGAGGTCTTCCATCAGCACCATCACCGCCCGCCGCGCTGCGTTGCGCGTCGGCTTCAGGTGGTTGATCCAGCGCAGCGTCGCGACCTCGTCGAACGCCTGGTAGGGGAACAGCCGCTTCGATTCCGCCTGGGCGTAATCGACGATCACCTGCCGTTCCGCCGGATGCACGTGGCCGTCGGATGCCGCCAGGAAGACCAGCACTTTGATGCCCGGGCCGGCCTTGCGCTGGAAAAGCCGCTGCGCCTTCGCCTTGTCCTGCTCCGCGGCGAATTCGATATAGGGCGCCAGGAAATCCGGCACGTCGCTCTTCTCGATTATCTCGCCGGTGCCCATTTCCTTGATCGACCGGATCTGGTCGACCCGGAACGTCCTGAAATCGTTGCGCAAATGGCAATGGGCGCGCAGGAAGCCGGGCGGGTTCGGGTTGATCGACTTGCAGGTGATCAGGCGCGAGCTGATGTCGCCGTTGACATGCTCGTATTCGATGGCGAGCGCCAGGCCCTCTATATCGTCGATGTTCGGATGATCGAGCGTGTCTTCCGGCGGATCGGTCTCCGGTCCGCCCATGACGAAATCGTCGGGTGCGATCACCGGCACGTCGGAACGGCTGCCGAAAAGCGTATCGAATATTCCCATGCCCACCTGGCCCGCGCGTTGCCGGGCTTCGGCATGCGAAACCCGGATAGCCCCCGTATGGTACCGATGCCGTATCGACCCTGGCGGAGAGCCGGCGGCAGGCTCCGTTCGGGTCGGTCGGACGTCCTGCAGCTTACTGCAAATGGAATGGCCGCAAAAGGCCGGTGCGATCGACCGAGCGCAGACGGGCCGGGGCGCGTCGACCGGCCGCCGGGTCCGCTAGAAGCCGCTTTCCTGCATCAGCCGTCGCACGATCGGTGGCGGTACGAGTTCTTCGCCGTAGCCCCTGTCATAGACCTGGCCCGGCTTGAGTTCTCCGCGTTTGACTTTCTGGATGAAGTCGGTCGCCTCCTTCTTGCTGGCGACCTTCGGCTGTTCGCCGACCGACTTTTCCAGCGCCTCCACGTCCTCGTCCGACGCCCTGTAATACTTGCCGTCGCCGGACGCGGCCTGCCGGGCACTGCGGCGGCCTGTATCGGCCGGAGCGGCCGCGATCTCCCGCTCGCCTTCGCCGCCTTCCGGTTGTGCGATCATCGGAGAAACGACGATTGTGCCCGCCAGTATGCCGTTGATGATCTCGCGGATGCGGATCAGCACATGGTTGTCCTCCATCAGGAACATATGCTCGCCGTGGTCGAAGTCGGTGACATGCGTGCCCGGTGTCGAGGCAAGCCGCGCCGACCATGTCGGGATGGTATTGTCGCCGCCGCCCTTGCTGAACGTGATCGGCTTCGGCTGGTCGCCCGGCTCGTAATCGGGACTGATGTCGGATCGCCACACGGCCGCCGCCTGGGTGGAATTCGGCACGTCTGCGCGCAGGTGGAATAGCTTGCCGGCCACCGTCGAGGGAAGCGGCGCCGCTAGGTCGTGGCGGACCTGCAGTCCGATCGGAATTTCCGTGTCGCGCACCCACGGCGGATATCGAAGCGTCGCTAGCACGCCGTAGGGGTCGACCGGGTTGCCGGTGTCCTTGTCCGTCACCGGATAGGCCGCGAGCCCGATCGTCGCGCCGACATCCTGCCAGGTGATCAGATCGATGGGCAGCAGGCTGTAGAGGCCGGGAAGGCTCGAAACGACCTGGGCAGCCGGCAGCGCGCCGTACAGCGGGTTGAATGTCTCGTCACCGTAGTAGAACCGACCGAGATGCTCGAAATAGCCGTAGAACGGCGTTCCGACCGTGATCACGCCGCCGCACTCGGCGGCCAGTCCCGCATGGTGGCCCATGAACAGCTTGGCGACCATTCCGCCCATGCTGTGGCCGACGAGGAAGAGCTTGTCGAGTATCGCGCGGTTCCACCGGGTCTGGGCGCCGTCGCGCAGCTCCGTGACCAGGTATTCCAGCGCGGCGACGCCCTTCAGCACGTGGCGCCGCCAGTCCCAGCCGAAGACCACGACGTTGAAGTTCCAGTTGTCGAACGTGTCGATCGCGCGGCCGTACGGATCGACGAAGAAATCCACCTCCCGGTCCGCGACGACAATCCGCCTGTCGAGATCGAAGCCGCCCGTGTCGATGGTGAGTTTCAGGGCGTCTTGTGCCCAGATAACGCCGCAGTCGAGCCAGATGGTGCTGAACGATGTCGGGTTGGCGGTGGAAGCGGGATTGTGCGCCGGCCACGCTCGCCTCAATCGCGAGCCCATGCCGCCGGGCAAGAGCACGACGGTTGGCCTGTTGCGGTCCGCCGTATTGAAGAACCGATCGACCGCACGGTCTATCTTCCTGTGTGTCTGGCTGGTGACGGAGTCGAAATAGTCCATGGCGTCCTCCCTCCGGCCGGGATCGATCGCCGAACTGCGTCCGGGCGGACGCGCCGGGCAGGCTCCCGGGCCATCGCTTCGCCTCGGGGAGACGGGAAGGCGGAGTTGTTCGTTGGATTTATGCCTCGCGCCGTCGTCGGTCCGTTCGCCCGGACGGCCGGTTCGCGCGGTCCTCCCCTTGCTGCGTCCGGCATCATGCGCCGATTTCGCGGTTCCGTCCATTCAGGAATGGTCCGCCGTTAAGCATAACCCCGCTTAGATCTGTCAGGTGACCGAACGATGATTAGGTTGGGTGAAACAGCCGGAGCGGAGGGGAAATCAGGTGCGCCGAGCGGCGGATAGCAACAATAATGAAAACGACGACGCGGCGAAGGCCGGCGGGGACGGTAGGATTGTCGTTTTCGTGGACCCTCCGGCGCGCAGGCCGTCTCCTGCCGTGCGCCTTATAGAAGACTGGTCCGACACCGAGGGACTGATCCTGAAGTCCGTCCGCCGCCTCGATCCCGGCTCCGAAATCAATCCGGCGTGCCGCCTCGCCGTCGTCAATGTCGGCGGTCGCTCTGTCGCGAGCCGCGCGGTCCTGCGCACCGTGGAGACGCTGCGCAACCGGTTTCCCGGCGCGCCGGTCGTGGTGTTGTCCGAGCTCAACGAGCAGTCGGAAGTCTTCGCCGCGTTCCACGCCGGCGTACAGGGCTTCATACCCGCTTCGCTAGATCCGAAAGTGGCCTTGCAGGCGCTCACCTTCATTCTGGTCGGCGGGTCCTACTTTCCGTCGTCGGCGCTGGTGTCCTCGATTGGAAACAAACGCGGCGAAAATCTCTCGACTGAAGAAGGCTCCGCGCCCGCGCCCGCAAAGCCTGCCGCGGAACCCGACAGCGGGCTTCTCGACATTCTGACGCCGCGCCAGCGGCAGGTCGCCCTTCTCCTGAAGGAGGGTCTGTCGAACAGGGTGATCGCCGGCAGGCTCGGCGTCAGCCAGGCGACGGTGAAGGTCCACATCCGCCAGATCATGTCCAGGCTGCAGATCGGCAACCGCACCCAGCTGGCTCTCGCCATTCACCACGCATTGTCGCGCTGAATTTCCGCTTCGCTCAGGTCCGGAGTCCGCTCGCGCCGCCTACGTGGCTGTAGATCTCCAGTTCGCCGATGTTCTTCGCCCGCGCGACGCAACGAACGCCGTAGCGGCGCTGGACCGCACTGCCCAGCTCATGATGGAATTCACGGCTCAGCCGGATATCACCGATTGTATTGATGCCGTCGATGACGTCGATGTCGTGGATTTCTTCCAGGCGCGCCGCCTTGTTGACCTCCGGACCGATGATCGTGAACTGGTGCCGCGTCGCCGAGCCGAAATCGCCGCTCAGGACGTAACCGATGTGCAGGCCGATCCTGAGCCTGAGGGGCTTGTCGCCGATCCTGATCTCGGCCACCTCGTCGATGGCGTTTTCGGCCGCGCGAAGCGCGTTCAGGCAGGATCTACCTGCCTTGCCGGATTCCTTGACCACCCAGAACGCCATCAGGCCGTCGCCGATGAACTTGTCGATATGCCCGCCATGGCCGGCGATCGGCGCGGACTGCGCGTTGAAGAAGCGCTGGACGATGTCAGCGATGCGGTCGGGCGCCATCGTCAGCGTGTGCTGGCTGAATTCCGCGATATCGGAGAACCAGATGACGGCGCGGTCCACCCGGTATTCCGTCAGGCGGCCGCTGCCGGACTGCAGCCGTCGGCTCAGAGCGTATTCGTTGGTATAGGCATGCAGGATACGGGTATCGTCCTCCAACTGCCGACTGAGCGAGGCGACCTTGGCGCTGGCGCTTTTCAGTTTGAGCGAGACGATCCGCGCAATGTTTCGCCAGATCGTCTCGCATTGCGGATGCGCTTCCAGCCTTTCCTTGTCGATGACTAGGACTTCCACGGTGGCCTCCGCGGCCACCAGGTCGAACAGGCGGCGATAGCCGTTGCCCAGAAGGTTCTGCTCGCCGACAATTTCATTGCGGCGCCGGGTGAAAAGCGTCCTGTCACGGTCTTTCACTGCAACCGAGCCGCTGACGATGATCCAGAGGCCCTCCGCCGCATCGCCCCTGCGGCACAGAAACTCGCCCTCCGCGTAGCGGAACGGCCTGGGCTCCAGCGGAGCAATCTCCGTTATGTCATCGACAAGGCCGCTGGCGACGATCGCGTCCAGGTAATCGGAATTCAGGGCCGGACTTCCGATGTCGGCCTTCAGGTTCTTGGCCATGGTCTCCACAGCCCGCCTTGTTGTTGTTGACAACCTTTGTACCAAAGCGGGGTCGGTTGTAACAAACGGAATACCTGCTACCCTTGATAGGCTGGCGATGCGGATAGCAGGGAAGATTGAAATCAGCGGAAGTTGCGATCGCCTGGTTGCGACGCATTAAGGTCCGCCGGCCAGGCTGGAGGAAATGAGCCGGCCGGCGGATCGATTGACGGTCGTTCGCCCGTCAGCCGCGATCCCACGTTGCGGCTGCGGACGGTAGCGGCGCCTGCGCCGCGTTGCCGTGCTGTGCCGACCCGTTCAATCCCGCGTCGGCGGTCGAAACGACCGCGATGGTCGCCAGGGCCAGCGCCGTTGCCGTCAGCGCCGAAGCAAATTGCAGAGTGTTGCGCATCCTGAACCCCAAACATTCTTTCGCCTTGACGATGACAATAGGCGCCGCGATCGGCGGGCGCGAGTGACGGGGGTCACACAATTGCGCTTTTCCGGCCCGCCGTCTCCTTCGCGGACATCGGCATGACTACCCGCTACACTGCCAGCCCCTGCCGGATTAAAACGAGAATGACAATGGGAGGTGGGCATGATCGTCAGGGTCTTCCGCGTCGTCGTCCACGACGGCAAGCGGGCCGAATTCGAGGATTTCTTTCGCAGCACCGCAAAGCCGCTGGTCGAGACCCAGCCCGGCATCGTCTCCGTAACCGCCGGCGTGCCGCGGCCGGAAACGCCGGACGAGTTCTGCATGGTGATGGTCTGGCGCGATCTCGACGCTATGAAGGCGTTCGTCGGAGAAGACTGGCGAAGCGCCCACATCCACCCCGACGAGGCCGAACTCGTGCGCGAGCGGTTCATCCATCATTACGAGCTGGTGGAGGGTTAGCCGCCGCTACAGGGCATTGGCGCTCCGCGCCAGGTCGGTGATCAACAGCGGATTGTCCCGCGAAAGGGCGTCGGCCAGTGCCGTAGCTCTGTAGGTCTTGGCGAACAGTGCGTCGATCTCGTCCTGCGTCAGGCCGACCATCTGCAGGAAATCCACCTTGCCGTGCGGCGTTTCCGTGGATCCCAGTTCCGGGTCTAGGCAGAACAGCATGGCGACCATTTTCGTATCGGATTCAAGCTTGATCGGGCCGTTGGCCGGTATGAAATGAAATTGTTCGAACCATTTCTGGGTTTCAAAAACATACCGCGCCAGGTTCTGCATCACGTTGATCGGCCAGAGCGGCACGTCCTTGTCGCTGGCAGGCATGTCTTCTGCCGCCACGGCGAGCCGGAATGTGAATTCAAAGCCCCATCTGCTGAACTCGCCGCCCGCCGATTCCTCGTCGTAGTAGAGCGATGACATGCCGTAGCTGACATA
>DATHRP010000104.1:0-6322 GCA_035465195.1 Afifellaceae bacterium
CCCGCCGAGCGCGCGTGCCTCGATCACATCGGCGCCCGCGAACGGCCGGCCCTCGGGTATGCACCTGTGGACGATGAAGCCGACCACCACCCCGCCGGCGACCGGGGCAAGGAAAACGATAAGCGGGTTGATCGTCGCCGCCACGCTGCCGACGGTTTCCGCGCTGGTGCCGAGCCAGAGATACTGCACGGCGCCGATCGCCAGCCGGAACAGGATGGCCGCAACGGCGACCGCAAGACCGATTGCGAGCGCCAGAAGCCAGACGAGCGGCTGACGGTTGGTGAGGAAGAACCGGATGTTCGGTTCGGCCCCGCTCCGCAGCACCGTCAGCAGACGTGAAAGCTTTTCAGGCATTGCCCCGTTTGTCCGACCCGGTTTGCCGCCTTTTGCCAGAAAAGATCACGATAAGCTCAAAATTTCGGAAATGCGCGGACAAGGCAGCGGAATGCGTTGAGCCACGTCAGCCGGGATTGCCGAAGGTGATGGCGCGGCCGGCGCGTTCGGGCCAGGGCAATGCGGTATGGGCGGCATGGGCCCGGCGCAGATTGTCCATCACGTCTTCGGGGAAGGGCGCTGTCCGCCGCTGCTTCATGTCGACATGCAGGAACAATTGTTCGCAGCTTGCCGACAGAAAGCCATCTTCGGCATGGAAAAGCTCCAGCCAGGCGCGGACCCGCTTCTCGTCGAATGCGAGCATCTGGAAGGTGCAGAAGACCGGCGATCGCGGCGGAAGTTCGCGCAGATAGTTGATATGGATCTCGACGGTGAAGAAGGAGGCGTCGCGCGCCGTGACATATTCGGGGCCGAGGCCGAGTTCCATGAACGCCTCGTCGATGCAGCGGTCGAAAAGGACGACGTAGTAGGCTACATTCATGTGGCCGTTATAGTCGATCCAGTCGTCCTGGACGGCCATACGCGACGAATTGAATGGTGTCTGGAAGGTCATACCGCTTTCCGATCCGACTGTATTGACTCAAGTGTCATCGAACGCTTTGGCCGTGTGAAGCATTTTGCTAGTCTCGCGGCAAGGCGGCGAACTACCAGCCAACCGGAGGAACGATGGCAATTGCCCAGCTTCTGACGCGCAACGAAAGCGGTATCGCATCGGCGATCGGCGTGCTGAAACAACGCTTCGGCGAACGCCTGAGCACGGCCGACGCCGTGTGCGAGCAGCATGGCCACACGACGACCTGGATTCCAAACCAGCCGCCGGATGCGGTGATCTTCGCCGCATCGACCGAGGAGGCGGCCGATATCGTCCGGGTCTGCGCCGAATACAGGGTTCCGGTCATTCCGTTCGGCACCGGAACGTCGCTGGAAGGCCATGTCAACGCGCCGGCCGGCGGCATTTCCATCGATCTCACCGCCATGAACAAGGTGATCGAGGTTCATGCCCAGGACCTCGATTGCGTCGTCCAGCCGGGCGTCACCCGCAAGCAGCTCAACGAGTATCTGCGCGATACCGGCCTGTTTTTCCCGATCGATCCGGGCGCCGATGCGAGCCTTGGCGGCATGGCGGCGACGCGCGCCTCTGGCACAAATGCGGTGCGCTACGGCACGATGAAGGACAATGTGTTGAACCTGACGGCGGTCATGCCGGACGGCCAGATCGTCAAGACCGCGAGACGGGCGAAGAAGACGTCGGCCGGCTACGACCTGACCAGGCTGATGGTCGGTTCGGAGGGGACGCTCGGCGTGATCACCGAGCTGACCCTGAAGCTGCACGGTGTTCCCGAAGCGATATCGTCAGCCGTATGCGCGTTCGATACCGTCGAGAATGCCTGCAACGCGGTGATCGCGACGATCCAGTACGGCGTGCCGATCGCCCGTATCGAATTGCTCGACGAATTGCAGATGAAGGCGTCGAACGCCTATTCCAAGCTCGACTACGAGGAAAAGCCGACGCTGTTCCTGGAGTTCCACGGATCGCCGGCTTCGGTCGCCGAGCAGACCCAGACCTTCAGCGAGATCGCCGCCGAATATGGTGGTGGCGCATTCCGCTGGACGACCCATGAGGAGGAACGGCTGCGGCTGTGGCAGGCGCGGCACGATGCATACTGGGCCTGCGTCGCATTGCGGCCGGGCGCACGGGCACTGGCAACTGACGTTTGCGTGCCTATATCGCGGCTGGCGGAGTGCGTGACCGAGACCCAGGCGGATATCGCCGAGCTGGGTCTGGTGGCGCCGATCGTTGGCCATGTCGGCGATGGCAATTTTCATGTCTCCGTTCTGGTCGACATGGGCGAGAGCAAAGAGGTCGCGGCCGCCGAGAAGATGGTTGCCCGGCTCAACGCACGGGCTATTTCCATGGATGGTACGTGCACCGGCGAACATGGCGTCGGCCAGGGCAAGATGGCCTATCTGGACCGGGAACTCGGTGGCGGCGTGGCGGTTATGCGGGCGATCAAGCAGGCGATCGATCCGCATAATATCATGAACCCGGGCAAGATACTGGGTTTCGAAAGACCGGCGGACGTGGCCTGATACGCGCCGGTGATTCGTTTGCGGGCCAGCGGCATGGCATCGGCGGCCGAGGCGGATTGAAAGGAGAATGATTCTGAACAGGCTCTACATCGCAATCGGTCTGCTGATCATTCTCGTCCTTTCGACGGCTTTGGTGGCGCCCTACCTGATCGACTGGACGTCCTATCGCCAGACGTTCGAGCGCGAGGCGGGGGCCTATCTTGGCCGGCCGGTAACGGTCGCTGGCAAGGCAAGCGTGCGGCTGTTGCCGACCCCGATCCTGAATTTCACCAACGTCCGGGTCGGTGACGAAGCGGATCCTGACCTGACCGTCGAGAACCTGCGTGCCGAACTCGAACTGCCGGCGCTCCTTCGCGGGGATGTCCGGATCGTCCAGATGCGCGTCGATCGTCCGACCATGCGCCTCGACATCGCCGCCCTCAGCGTGCCGCGCAGCGAAACGCCCGATGTGTCAGAGGCCGACAGGAGCCTCGATCCCGATGCCGTGTCGCTCGATTCGCTGGAGATCAGTTCCGGGCAGATGCTGCTGTACGACAGCCGGACCGGCCGGCAATGGGCCGTGGAGTCTCTGAATGCCCAGCTTGAAGCCCGCTCGCTGAACGGGCCGGGCAAGATCGAGGGCGGGCTGGTGATCGACGGTTCCGCGCTATCGTTCCGGGCGTCGGCCGGGCGCATGGCTCCGAACGGCGCGATCCCGATGAAGGTGAACCTGTATTCCGCCGAATTGCCGTTCGTTTCGCGCCTGTCCGGCCGGCTGATGACCCGCTCAGAGGCCGGTTTCGTCTACGAGGGCAGTTTCTCGACCGCCGAGCTGGCGCATCTCGACGACTTGGAGGAGGAGCCGCAAGCCGAGGCGCTCGACGTTCCGGCCGACGGGGAGAGCCAGCTTCTTCCCGTCGTCGAGGCAAGTGGCAATTTCCGGCTGACGGCCGACAGCCTGTCGCTTCCGGAAATGCAGATTTCCTACGGATTGCGCGACCGGCCGTTGCAGTTGGCCGGCGAGGCGACACTCAGCTTCGGAGCAGAACCCTATTTCAATGCCAGCCTCGACGCGCGGCAGATCGACGTCGACCGGGCGCTCGGCGGTGGTCCGAGCGATCCCGTCGCCATCTCCAAGGCCGTCCAGGCCTTCTTGGACAATTTCAAGTCCCTGCCGCTGGCGCCGATCGACGGCGAACTCCATCTCGACGCCAAGGGCGTCGTGGTCGGCGGCAGCGTGATCCAGGCCGTCGGTGCCGATCTGAAGCCGCGGCGTGACGGCTGGAAAATCGATATCCTGTCGGCCCTGCTTCCCGGCCAGACGCGGGTCGACCTGAGCGGCGGCGTGCAGATTGCCGGAACTCCGCGCTTCAAAGGGCGAGGCAAGGTCAATTCCGGTAATCCCGCGGCGTTTGCGAGCTGGTGGCGTGGCGAGGCCGGCGCGGTCGCCATCGTCGACGGATTCACGATCGAGGCCGACCTGGATATTGCGGAGGGCGAGCAGGTTGCCTCGGGTATTGCCGCGGATCTCGACGGCGGCACGCTGAACGGTTCGATGACCGTCAGGCAGTTCCAGGAGAGCGGCGGGCAGGTCTTCGTCGATATCGATCTTGAAGCCAGTCGCCTGGATCTCGACAAGGCACGGGCGGTGGCGGGCCTCTTCGCGGGCGATGCCATAAGCGGCGGGCATGTTGACCGGATGGCGGTCAACCTGACCGCGGATCGTCTGTTCGCCGGCGGTGTCGATGCCCGCAACGTCGAGGTCAGCGGCACGCTCCATCCGGAAGCTTTCGAACTGAAAACCCTTTTCATCGCCGACCTGGCCGGTGCGACTATCTCGGCACGTGGCCGGATCAACGATCCGATGGGCGCGCCGAGCGGTCGCGTGAACCTGAACATCGCGGCGGAGGACTTGGCGGGCACGGCACAGTTCCTGAAGAGCCTGATTCCGGCCAACGCCGCGGTTTCGCAGTTCGAGACGGTGGCCGGAGCGCTTTCTCCGGCCGAGGCCGAGATGCTCCTCTCGGCCAACCAGCAGGACGGCAAGCTGGCGTTCGACGTCGACGGCACTTTCGGAGGGACGCGGGTCAATCTCGGCATAAGCGGCCGCGGCGGCCTCGACGACCTCATCAAGCTGGACGGACAGATCGATGCCCTGGTCGTGGCAGAGCAAACCGAGACATTGTTGCGGCAGGCCGGACTCGACGTTCTGCCCCTCGACAACAGCGGTCCGGCACGGATCGCCTTCAAGGCCGTGGGGCAGACCGAAAACGGATTTACCGTCACGAGCGACGGTACGCTGGCCGGGATCGGCTTCAGCTTTGCCGGTGACGGGCGCCTGGTCGGCGGCCGGCCGGTGTTGACCGGGAAGTTCGACGGGAACACCAGGGCCGTGGACAATGCGCTGCTTCTGGCTGGTATCGCGCTTCCGGGGATCGGCGAAGGCTATCCGGTCACCGCCAACGGTGAGGCGACGATCGACGGAACGCGGATCGAGCTGGCGCTGACGGAGAGTTTCATCAACGATCTTCCGGCGAACGGCAACATCTCCGTGGACCTTTCCAGTCCTGTACGGGTTGGTGGGGACCTCGCGGTCGGCTCGCTGTCCGTGCCGGGTCTGGCAAGCGCTCTGACCGGCCAGCAGGTCGAGCCGTCCGCCGACGGCTGGTCCGACACGCCGTTTGCCCGCGCGGTGCCGGAAAACCTGGAAGTGGATATCCGTCTCCGATCCGAGGAGCTCGATCTCGGCGCCGGACCGCTGGCTCGAAACGGTACGTTCCGGTTCGGCCTGAAGGGCAGTTCGATCAATATCGATCAGCTCAAGGCGGATTGGGCCGGCGGGCGGATCGAAGGCGAACTCGGACTTACGGCGGGCGAACTCGGTCTCGCAATGTCACTGCGCGGCTCGCTTGACAGCGTGGCGCTGCAGGACGTGATCTGGCACAAGGACGGGCGTTCCGTTGCCATGGGCACCCTCGGCGGTTCGTTTTCCCTGAACGGCCGGGGCCGTTCGATGTCCGGAATCGTCTCGACGCTGAATGGAAGCGGATCCTTCAATGTTCGAGACGGCGTTATCCGCAGCATCAACCCGACAGCCTTTTCTTCGATCGTCCGGGCGGCCGATACGGGCCTGGTGCTCAATCCGGATCGTGTCAGGTCTGTCTTCGAGGGTTATCTGGATGCGGGGTCCCTGCCGTTCGAGCGGGCTTCGGGGTCGTTCAGCGTGACATCCGGGACGGTGCGGGTTTCCACTCTATCGCTGGATGCCGAGAGCGCGACGGTGCTGGGCGGCGGCATGCTGGATCTCAACACGCGAACGCTCTCCAGCGACTGGTCGCTCAAGGTCGATCCGGGCAGCGAGAAGGTGACCGGAGCGGAGCCGGAGATCGGCATCCTGTTCAGTGGGCCGATCAGCGATCCCGGGCGGCAGGTCGATGTAACGCCGCTTATGGGCTACCTCACGGTGCGCTCCTTCGAGAAGGAGGTCACCCGGATCGAAGCGCTTCAGGCGAACATCCAGGAACGGGAGCGCTTGGTCCGGCTGCTGAAGGTGCAGCGCGAACAGGCCGAAGAGCGGATTCGGCGGCAGGCGGAAGAAGAGGCCGCACGCAAGGCTGCGGAAGAGGAAGCCGCGCGGAAGGCGGCGGAGGAAGAGGCGGCGAGGCGTGCTGCCGAAGAAGCGGCGCGGAAGGCCGCGGAAGAGGAAGCCGCACGGCTTGCAGCCGAGGAAGCCGCCCGCAAGGCCGCGGCGGAAGAAGCGGCAAGGCTTGCGGCGGAGGAGGCCGCCCGCAAGGCGGCGGAGGAAGAGGCGGCAAGGCTTGCGGCGGAGGAGGCCGCCCGCAAGGCGGCGGAGGAAGAG
>DATHRP010000105.1:0-3109 GCA_035465195.1 Afifellaceae bacterium
ACCAGCGGGTTCTTCTTGAACTGTTCGGCGATCTCCGGCTGTGTCAGGTCGGAGAAGCGGCGGCTAGGCAGCATCGGTTTTCTCCGCGTTCAGGTTCGCCCGGGCATCCGCCTCCACGTCTTCCAGCGACACCGTCTCGCCATTGCGATCGATCGAGCGCAGGGCGGCATAGACACAGGCCACCGCGGCGTTGCCGTTGGCGGCGCTGAGCTCGTTGCCTTTGCCGGTACGGCAGCTTTCGGCGAACATTTCCAGTTCGATCTGGAACATGTTGCTCTCCGGCTCCTCGACCGCCTCGCGCTTGCCGTAGCCGTCCTTGCCGCGCTGGATATAGAGGGTCGAGCTGTCGCGGATGTTCTCCGGATCGTCCCACGTGCCAAAGTCGATCTCGTAGTGCATGAGGCCCTTGGAGCCGAACACGCGCACAGCGAATATGCCCGGAGACGTCCAGCATGAGCCGACATAGGCGATCTTGCCGTCCGTGAACTTCAGCAGCGTCATCGACTGGTCGTCGACCTCCGCACCGACCGGCGAGAGCTTCGAGGCCATCGACGTGGCTTCAACGACGTCCCCGCCGATATACCTGACGATGTCGAACATGTGGATGGCGAGCTGCGACAGCGGGCCGCCGGGCGCGCGGTCCTTGTACCAGCGCCATGTGTCTGGAGTGAGCTCCAGGGCGCGCTCGTTGGAGAAATTCGCCTCGATGAAGGCGACGGTCCCCAGTTCGCCGGCGTCGATCCGCCGGCGGATCTCGCGAACGCCGCCGAGAAGGCGTGCGCTGTGGCCGACCGTTACGGTCACGCCGTATTGCTGCTCGAGCGCGGCGATCGCGATGCCGTCTTCCAGCGTGCTGGCGATCGGCTTCTCCGTGTAGACGTGCTTGCCGGCTTTCGCCACTTCGGCCGCCACCGGAAGGTGCTGCTCGTTCGGTACCGTGAGGATCACGCCCTTGATTTCCGGATCGGACAGCATCGTTTGCATGTCCGGCACGGACGGGACGCCGGTATCGCTGGCGAATGCGTTCCGCTTCTCTTCCGACCGGCTGTAGCCGGCGACGATCTGCAGCTTGTCCGACTGCTTGGCCGCGCGGGTCAGCACGCGCGCCCAGCGTCCGAGACCCACTATCCCGACCTTGACTGGCTCACTGCTCATATTCCTGCCTCCCGCACTTTGGGATTTCATTGATCTTGGATCGTAATACCGTAAGACAGTGTGATCATTCAAGTCAAGGACACATATTAGCGAATCAGACCCCTCCGGCAGCCGTTTAACGTCTACAATAGCGCGGAAAGCCGAATTCAACGAACAACTGCCATTCAATCCCCGGTCAGGCGGTCCGGATCGAGATCCAGAATGGCCCGCATCAGCTTTTCGACATCGTCCCGGCCGATATTGCGCACGATGAAGACGAGCCGGCTGGTTCTGTCGCCGCCCGGCCAGTCCAGGAGCTCCGTTGGCGGATGCATGATATGCCTGACGGCATGGACGGCGAGAGGGCCGCGGCATTCGCGTACGGCAAGCAGGCCCTTCATCCGCAGGAGGTCCGGGCCGCGCATGTCGGTCAGCACGTTCATGAAGTTCGCGAACGCCTTCCATGGCATCACGCCCTGCGGAGCGAGCGTGAAGCATCCGATATCGCTGGTATGGTGCGGATGCCTGTTGACATGCCGCCGCGGGGCGTCCGGCGGCTCCAGCAAGGCGCCGGCATCCGCTTCCGCCGGCGCCTGGGCGATGATCTCGGCGGCCGGATTGATGCCGGCCAGCATCGCCGCGAGGCGCGCCGCATCCTCGCCCGTCACCAGGTCGCACTTGCTCAGCACGATGCGGTCGGCCATCACGATCTGCTGTTCGGCTTCCGCCGTCTCGGCCAGGTTGGCCGCGATCGACGGCGCGTCGGCGACGGCGATCACGGTCTCCAGGTGAAATTCGCGGCCGATGCCACGATCGGTCGCGAAGGTCTGCAGCACCGGCCCGGGATCGGCCATGCCGCTCGTCTCGACGATGACGCGCCGGAAGCTCGGGATCCGGCCGGTCGTCGCCTGGGCGAGCAGTTCGGCGAGCGTCTCCTCCAGGTCGCTACGCGTGCTGCAGCACAGGCAGCCGTTGCCGAGCAGCACGATCTTGTCGCTGCTGGCGCGGAGCAGGTCGTGGTCGATCCCGATATCGCCGAACTCGTTGACGATGACCGCGCTTCCCGCGCCCTCGGGACTGTCGAGTATGCGCCTCACTAGGCTGGACTTGCCGGCGCCGAGGAAACCGGTGACGAGGACTATCGGGATGCGCGCACCCCGGGCCTGCTTGACCCGCCGGCCGAAAGGCGCCGGATCGGCGGAAGGAAACAGTCCCGCCGTCAGCGCGTCAGAAGTCCATTTCGAGGACATAGAGGCCGCCCACGTGGCGATCGACGGTATAGACGATGCCGCGCTCGTCGGCGAACACGTCGTTGAGCTGGATGGACCCGGTCGGCGAAAGCGGCGGCGCCGGCGGAACGAAATGGCCGATTTCCTGCGGCTGGAACGGGTTGGAGATATCGAATGCCCTGAGGCCGCCGTTGAAGAACGTGCCCAGGATCACCTGGTCGGATTGCCAGGAGTAGGGCGTCGGGATGTTCTCGTGGATGTTATGGGCGCCGAACCGGCCGCCGCGATTGGCGAACTCCTCGACCGGCGGCAGCGGCAGGGTGGAAATCGGCAGCAGGTTTTCCTCGAAGCGGGCATCCACCACCCACATCAGCTTGGGCCAGTCGGCTGCCGCGTCGGCCACCGACTCGTTGGTGACGATCAGCAGGTTGCGCTCGAACAGCGGCAGCACGGTGTGAGTGAAACCGAGGAAGGGCGGCGAATTGTTCCAGCGCGACACCACCTTCGGCGCCGACTTGTCGGATATGTCGAGGATTGCCACGCCGGCATCGACACAGCCCAGATAGGCCCTGTCCGGCCGCTGCGTGTAGACGTTGGTGTTGTGGACCCTGAAGCCCTTGACGTTGCGATTGTGCTGCACCGGCAGCTCATCGCTGTCGCCGACCCGGTTGCCGGGAACCCACCAGCGCCCGACTTCTTCCGGCTTCGTCGGCTCGCGCACGTCTATGATACGGTAGAACTGGTCG
>DATHRP010000106.1:0-2483 GCA_035465195.1 Afifellaceae bacterium
GCCATGGATATGGGCTTTGCCGATGAAAGCTTCGACGCGGTGACGATCGGTTTCGGCGTCCCGCATTTCCCGGACCCCGCGCGCGGCCTGGCGGAGGCGGCCCGGGTGCTGAAACCGAACGGAAGACTTGCATTCTCGATCTGGTGCGGCAAGGGTTCCGACGGTGCTTTCGGCTGGTTGTTCGATGCGTTCGAGCGTCTGGGCGATCATTCCGTAACGCTTCCGGCGGGACCGGACGCGCACATGTTCACGGACCCCGCCGTTGCAGAACCCGTGACCGCCGGGGCGGGTTTTACCGATGTCCAGGTGACGGCCGTTCCGACCGAACTGCATGTTCATGCCCCGGAGGCGCTGTTCGACGTCTTTCACGGCGGCGCGGTGCGCGCGGCCTCGCTTCTGCAAAGGCAACCCGGGAAACGTCGCGACGCGATCCGGCTGGACATGGCGGCGCGGGTCCGATCCGAAGGCACGAGGCAACAGAACGGCTACCTGGTCCCTGCCCCGTCGGTCATCGTTTCTGCCACGCGGGCATGAGCGCGGACGACCGATCAAGTGCCGGAACACCTCACGCACGAACGCACAATCGGTCCCGGCTCAGCCGATTATACCTGCGCGAACGGGCTGAGGAGCAACCATGAGCGGAATGCCCGGCGCAGGCCGCGCGACCCGGAGAGTTCCAGGGCGCCGGTATCGATCACAGCGGAGAGCTGCAGCTTGCCCTCCCAAATCCGCGCCATCGTCTGCAGATCGGTGACAACATAAAGGTCGACTTCGAAACCGGGATCCTTCGGGCAAAGATCGACATCGGCCGCCTCGTTGACGAGCCACCAGAAACGCTTCGCCCGGGGCTGATCGGTAAACTCGAACTGGATGGTGGTGCGCGCTTCCCCGAATACCGACGGATCAACGCGTCGCCGGATCGCCCACATCAGCGCGGTGACATCCGGCTTGCGCGAGTCGATGTGGCCCAATACCCAACGCTCACCCCACCGGCTCAAGCGGTTGACTATCGGCGCGAGTTCCCGGCCAGCCTCTGTCAGGTGGTAGTCGTGACCTGAACCGGATGGCTCTCGCCGGACCAGACCTTCGCGCTCGAGCCGCTGCAGCCGCTGCGACAGGAGCGATGGCGACATCAACGGCACGCCGTGCCGGATCTCGTTGAACCGGGATGCGCCGGAGAGGAGTTCCCGGATCACGAGAAACGTCCAGCGCGCGGCGAGAATCTCCGTGGCTTTGGCCAAGGGGCAAAGCTGACCACGGTCCATGGCGGTCTCCATAACGGCCCGATCATATCAAAGATCCGGCCTTCAGCCGATTCAATTTCTGGACTGGAGATATCTGCAGCCTGGCGCATGCTCCGCGAACCGCTCATGAAAAGGGAGGACACCATGACAGGAATTGCACATCGTGAAGACAAATGGAGTGCCGGCGATGCCTATGAACCCTATGTCGGGCGCTGGAGCCGGCTGGTTGCGGCAGAATTCCTGGACTGGCTCGCTTTACCGGCAGATGCGCGCTGGCTCGATGTCGGCTGCGGCACCGGGGCACTCAGCGAGACCATTCTCGATCGCGCGGCGCCGCGTCGGATCGTCGGCATCGACCAGGCGGAAGCTTTCATCGATTTCGCGGGACGCCGCCTCGGCGATCCGCGCGCCACGTTCCGGTCCGGCGACGCAATGGCACTGCCCGTCGAGGACGAAACTTTCGATGTCGCCGTCGCAAGCCTCGTTCTCAACTTCGTCGCCGACCCGGCCGCGGCGCTCTCGGAAATGCGGCGCGCCGTGCGGCCGGGCGGAACCGTCGCGGTCTATGTCTGGGACTATGCCGGCGAGATGCAGCTGATGCGACGCTTCTGGGACGCCGCCGTGGCGCTGGACCCGGCCGCGCGCGAGCTCGACGAAGGGAACAGATTCCCGATCTGTAACCCCGGGCCGCTGCGCGCGCTGTTTGCCGAAGCCGGCCTCGGCGACGTCCAGGACCGGGCGATCGACGTCCCGACCGTATTCCGCGACTTCGACGACTACTGGTCGCCGTTCCTCGGCGGCCAGGGGCCCGCGCCCGGATATTGCGTTTCGCTCTCCGAGGCCAAGCGTCGATCGCTGCAGGAGAAGCTTCGCGGCGAACTGCCGGCTGAGCCGGACGGCAAAATCCGCCTCATGGCGCGTGCCTTTGCCGTCCGCGGCGTTCGGCCCGCATGATCTGCGTCGTTGCGGGGGCGGGAGAAATCGGGGTGGTTGTAGGTCGCCATGAACAGGCGGCCCGCCTCCTCGCGGGCGGTGTGCAGGCGGCGCGCAACCGCGCGGTGCGGCCCAGGCGGCGGAGCAACGTCGCGTCAGGATAGGCGGAGGCGATATCCGGCGGGACGACCGCGACGGCCGGCGCAAGGGTGGCGACCGCGCCGGTCAGCATGGTGCGGCGGGAAAGACTCGTGCTAAGGGCGTGTTCAGCCATGGCCGGACTCCTATGCAAGTCGGGTTGTGGTC
>DATHRP010000107.1:0-7669 GCA_035465195.1 Afifellaceae bacterium
AGGTAGACCGGCGTGAACTGGTAGTCGAGGTTGGTCTCGCCCCGCTCGAAGGCGAGGCGGATCGGGCCGCGGCCGCGGAAGCCGATCACGGCCTTGACGTCGAGCTTGAGCACCTCGAAGGACAGGAGGCCCGGCAGGTCGCTCGCCGCCGCCGCGATGCCGCCGTAGATCAGGGGCTTTGCGGGCTTCAGGATATCGGCGGCCGTCTTGACACCGGTATCCGGCGAGACATAGGCGACGGCGCCGAAGGGATGGCTGTAGGCGACCCGCATCTTGGCGAGATCGTAGGCCACCTCGCTCTTGCCGAGCACGTAGGGATTGGCCGTGGAGGAGGTGGTGAACAGGATGGTCATGCCGTCCGGCTTGCCGTTCTGCGCGAACCAGTTGGCGCCGAGGATCGATCCGCCGCCCGGCCGGTCGACGACTTCGATGTCGGGATTGCCGGGAATGTGTTTCTCAAGGAACGGCTCCAGGAACTTGGCGGAGACATACGTCGCACCGCCCTGCGAGAAGGGCACGACAACGGTGATCGTCTTGCCGGCGTAATATTCCTCCGCCGAGGCCTGTCCGGCAGCCAGCGCACCGAGCGCCAGCGCGGCGGCCGTTGCGGTGAATGAGCTGATAAGTCGCTTCATGAGTTCCTCCCTTTTTGATTCTCTCCGGCTGCGGATCGGCCCGCCCGCTCTTGCGGCGGATGGCCGGCCTTCCGCATCATGTTACCGGATTGGTCAGTTCGCCAATGCGCGAAATGCTGATCGATACCTCGTCGCCGGGTTTCAGATAGCGCGGCGGGTCGAACCCGATGCCGACGCCGACTGGCGTGCCGGTGGCGATCAGGTCGCCCGGCAACAGGGTCATCGTCGCCGACATGGTCTCGATCAATGTTGGAATGTCGAAGATCAGATCGGCGACCGAGGCGTCCTGCCGGACTTCGCCATTAACCCGCGTTTCCAGCTTCAGTTCGCGGACGTCGCCGACCTCGTCGGCGGTCACCACTGCCGGACCCATCGGGCAGAAGGTGTCGATGCTTTTGCCGATGACCCACTGATTGTGCTTCTTCTGCAGGTCGCGCGAGGTGGCGTCGTTGATGATCGTGTAGCCGAAGATGACATCGTAGGCGTCCGCCTTGCTGACGCCGAAACATTTCCGGCCGATGACGATGGTCAGTTCGCCTTCGTAGTCCAGGCTGCCGGTGGGGTCGAGATCGGAGCGGATCGCAGCGCCGGGGCCGATGACAGACGTCATGGCCTTGGTGAAGATGACGGGCGCCGTGGGCACTTCCTCCTTGCCGCTGGAATCGAAGCCCGACTGGTGGAACTCGGCGGCATGGGCCACGTAGTTCTTGCCGACGCAATAGATATCGCGTCGCGGCACGGGGATCGGAGCGAGCAGTTCGACTTCCGACAGCGCCAGCCGCTGCGCGCCGCCTTCGGCAAGCTGTTTCCAGCGGTTCAGGCCGGGATCGCCCTCGATCACGTCGAGTATGGCGCGTTCCGCGCCGGCGCCGGACTTGCACACGGCAATCTCGTCCCCGATCAACAGTCCCGCGCCGATCGCGCCTTCGTGTGAGCCTTCGTATGAGAATGTGACGAGCTTCATAATCTCTACGATTTGCAATTTTATCGATGATTTAGTAATTCATATACGAATTGGCCTGTCAACCGCCCGACCTCCCCGCAACAATCCGGGAGATGGCGTTGGCGGCGATCAGCGGCGGCGGGTCCGCCGCGCGGAACAGGACATGCGGTGATGGCAGCCGGTACCGATTATTCGACGCAGTTGCTGGCGGAGCCTTTTGCCGGCCGCGGAACGCAGATCGACCTTGCTTACCAGGCGCTGCAGCGCGACATCGTTTCCGGCGTCCGGCTGCCCGACGAGCGGCTTCGGATCGAACGCCTGAAGCAGCTTTACGGCATCGGACCGACCCCGCTGCGCGAGGCGCTGCAGCGGTTGGTCGCGGACGGCCTGGTGGTGGCCATCGACAATCGGGGCTTCCGCGTTGCACCGCTCGATCCGGCCGAGTTCGAGGATATCAACGCTGCGCGCACGACGCTGGAAGTGGAAGCGCTCAGGCGTTCAATCCGTGCCGGCGGCGAGGACTGGGAGGCACGGGTCGCCGGTGTCGCCTACCGGCTGCACAAGCTGGACGCGGCACTGAAGAGCGAGGACCGCGTGCCGGACGATGCCTGGGAGGCGGCGAACGATGCCTTCCACCGTGCGACGATCTCGGCCTGCGATTCGCACTGGATCCTGAAACTGCGCGAGATCGCCAACATGCAGTGCGAGCGCTACCGCCGGGCATCTGTCGTCCTGCGCCGTGCCGAACGCGATCTTGAAGCCGAGCACAAGGCCATCGCCGATGCTGTCCTGAACCGGGATGCCGACAGGGCCTGCGCGCTGGTTGCCGAGCACTACCTCACCACGACGCGAATCTTGGTCGGTGAACTGAACGGCCGCACGGATAACGGGGCACAAAGAGGAAAACAGGAATGAAACTCGTCACCTTCAGCCGTTCGAGCGGTGACAGCCGACTGGGTGCGAAGGCCGGCGGCCAGGTTATCGACCTTGCAGCGGCTGCCGGCGCCGCCGGACACGATCCGCAGCAATATGAAGACATGGCCGGTTTCATCCGCGCCGGCAGCGCCGCCCTGAACGGTGCGGCAAGCCTCGTGGAGGCAGCGCCGGAGGATGCCCGGTATCCGCTCGACCAAGTGACATTGCTGGCGCCGATCAGGCCGAGCACGATCCTGTGTTCCGGCAGCAATTATCACGCCCACAACGCGGAGAAGGCTAATACGCCGATCAGCGGCAACGAGCCGGAATTCTTCCTCAAGACGTCCGACTGCGTGATCGGGCCGGAAGAGGCGATCGTCTTCGACGAGCGGGTCAGCCGGAAGATCGACTGCGAAACGGAGCTGGCCATCGTCATCGGCCGGGAAGGTCGGTTCATCCCGGTCGACCAGGCGCTCGCTCACGTGTTCGGCTATACCGTCGCCAACGATGTGACGGCGCGAGACCGGCAGGTGCGGATGACGCCGGAAGGTGTCACCTGGTACGAACTGGGCCGCGGCAAGGCCTTCGACACCAGCGTGCCGCTCGGGCCGGTGATCGTCACGGCCGACGAAATCCCCGATCCGCAGGCGTTGCACCTGTCGACGCGCATCAACGGCGAATTGCGGCAGTCGTCCTCGACCGGAGACATGATCTGGTCGTGCGCGGACCTGATCCATTTCTTCTCGTTCAACTTCACGCTCAAGCCCGGGATGGTGATCCTGACCGGAACGCCGGCCGGCACGGCCTGGTCGGTCGACAAGGACCTCGGCGGCAACTGGACACCGGCTCCGGGGCTCGTCGCCGCGACCCGGTACTGCCTGCCGGGCGACGTGGTGGAATCGGAGATCGACGCGATCGGTATCCTTAAAAATCCGGTCGTCGCCTATTAAGGATCAATCGGCGACGTCCAGCCGATAGAAGCGCACCGCGTTGCCGCCGAGCACGGCGGCGCGCTCGGCGTCCGTGAGGTCCGCCAGCAACCGGTCGGTTGTCTCCACCCACCGGTCATAGGTCGCCCGCAGAAGGCAAACCGGCCAGTCCGACCCCCAGACGATACGCTCCGGCCCGAAGCATTCCAGGACGTGATCGACATAGGGGCGGAGATCGTCGACGCTCCAGTCTTCGGCGGATTCCGTGACGATGCCTGAGAGCTTGCACCAGGCGCCGGTCTCCGCGGCGATGCGTGCCATTCCGGGCGCCCACTCGTCGAAGCCTTTTGCGGCGATTTGCGGCTTCATGCAGTGATCGACGATGATGCGCAGCTTGGGATAGCGCTTGAACAGCGCGATGAAGCGGCCCAGATGGCGCGGAAAGCCGAGCGCGTCGAAGGCCAGTTTGTGGCCGATCAGCGCCCGGAAGGCCCAGTCGAGATCGGACCTGAGCATCCAGTCGTCGTCGGGAATGTCCTGGATCATCGGCCGCACGGCGCGGAATTTGCGGTGCGCGGCGAACCGTTCGAGCTGGCGGAGCTGCTCTTCCTTCTCGAAATCGATCCAGCCCACGACGCCGGCGACGCGGTCGGTGCTGTCGGCGATGCCGAGCATGTATTCGGTCTCCGCGACCGTCGGCGCGGCCTGGACCAGAACCGTGGCGGCGATGCCGTGACGATCGAGCAGCGGCTCCAGATCGGCGATCCGGTAGTCGCGGGTGAGCACCGGATCGTCCGGCGGCATCCAGAAATAGTCGCCGCGGGCCGGAGCCCAGAAATGCTGGTGTGCGTCTATGCGAACGGTCATCGGCCTGCCTCCCCAGGTCTGGCGTCAGTTCAGTCCCTCCAGTGTCCTTCGACGAAAACCGCCTCGTCTTCACCCGGCCATGGCGGCATGGTGATGGCGACAGCGGACAGCGGCTCGTCGCCCGACGAGCGAAACTGGAATTCGGTGCCCAGGGGAATCGTCAGGCAGGTGCCTTGCGTAAGCTCGACGATCTCCTCGCGGCCGTCCTGGCGTCGCCACATTTGGCCGGCGCCGCGCAGAATGTACCAGATCTCCTCGACCGTCCGGTGCCGTAAGGCTTTCGACGTCTTGCCCGGCGCCAGTTCGAAATGCGCCATGCCGCCGCCGGCGAGACCCAGCAGGATACGGACGTCGGAGCCGTCGGGCGCGACGACGTGCGGTTCGGCGGGCAACGTCCCTGTTGCGAATTCGGTCATGCTGTCATTCATGGTCATGCGGAGCGAGTCGGTAGTGACGTTCCAGCCGATCGAGGCCGGACAGGAGCTGAGCGGCGGCATTGCGACCGAGACTGGCATGAAGGGATGTCTCGAACGCCTCGGCCAAGGGAACCATGTCGCGGAAGGCCTTGCGGCCGGCGGCCGTCAGGGTGATCTGCTCCGCGCGGCGGTCATGTGAATCTGGCCGGCGTTTCAGCCAGCCGCGGCGATCCAGTTCCGCCACCGCCCGGCTGACCTTCGTCTTGTGCATTGCCGTGCTCTCGCCGATCTCCTTGGAGGTGATCGTTCCGAACTGACCGAGCGTCGCCAGGCAGCGCCATTCGGGGCGGCTGAGGCCATACTTCTCGCGGTAATTCTCGGCAAACTCGCGGCTTACGCGTTCGGCTATCCGAACCAGGCGGTAGGGCAGGAACGTTTCCAGCGTGAACGCCGTGTCCCGATCGTCTGCATTCGTCCTCTGGTCCATTTGCGTCGCTTGATAGTTTCAGATGTAACTGTTACCATTGTAACAAATTTCAGTCCGGGATCAAAGAAGGGAATTTCGCCATGGCGCCGCAGTACATGCCGGGCTTCGGCAACGATTTCGAGACCGAGTCCCTGCCGGGTGCGTTGCCACAGGGCCAGAACTCGCCGCAGCGGTGCGCCTACGGGCTTTATGCGGAACAATTGTCCGGTTCGCCGTTCACCGCGCCACGCGGCACCAACGAACGCTCCTGGCTCTACCGGATCCGCCCCTCGGTGCGGCATACGGGCCGGTTCGAGCGGATCGACGTGCCGCACTGGAAGACGGCGCCATGCATCGACGACCACGACCTGCCACTTGGTCAGCTGCGCTGGAACCCGGTGCCGATGCCGAACGAGGGGACCAATTTCGTTACCGGTATCCGCACCATGACGACAGCAGGCGATGTCCATACCCAGGTGGGAATGGCTTCACACGCCTATGTGATCAACACGTCGATGGAGGACGATTATTTCTTCAACGCCGACGGCGAGCTGCTCGTGGTGCCGCAGGAGGGCGGTCTCAGCGTGTTCACCGAGATGGGCGTCATGGAGGTCGGGCCCGGGGAAATCTGCGTCATCCCGCGCGGCATGATGGTCAAGGTCGGCCTCACGGACGGTCCGGCACGCGGCTATATGTGCGAGAATTACGGCGCCAAGTTCACGCTGCCCGATCGCGGGCCGATCGGCGCCAACTGCCTGGCCAATCCACGCGATTTCAAGACGCCGGTCGCGGCCTACGAGGACAAGGAGACGCCTTGCCGGTTGACGGTGAAATGGTGCGGCCGGTTCCATGTCACCGAGATCGGGCATTCGCCGCTCGACGTGGTGGCCTGGCACGGCAACTACATCCCCTACAAATACGACCTCAGGACCTTTTCGCCGGTCGGCGCGATCCTGTTCGACCATCCCGACCCGTCGATCTTCACCGTGCTGACCGCGCCGTCGGGCGAGGAGGGGACCGCCAACGTGGATTTCGTCATTTTCCCGGAGCGCTGGATGGTGGCGGAGCATACCTTCCGCCCGCCTTGGTACCATCGCAACATCATGTCGGAGTTCATGGGCCTGATCTACGGCCAGTACGACGCCAAGGAGGAAGGTTTCGTGCCGGGAGGCATGAGCCTGCACAACATGATGCTTCCGCACGGGCCCGACACGATGGGCTTCGAGAAGGCGACGAATGCGGAGTTGATGCCGCGGAAGCTTGAGGGCACGATGGCCTTCATGTTCGAGACCCGCTTTCCGCAGCACCTGACACACTTCGCCGCCGAGCTGGAGACCCTGCAGGACAATTACATCGACTGCTGGATCGGGCTGGACAAGCGCTTCAACGGCCAGCCCTGAGGTCCGCGACGGAATGAAACTTGCCACGCTGAAGGACGGCAGCCGGGACGGCCGGCTGGCAGTTGTGTCGAGGGACCTGACGCGGTTTCTCGATGCCGGCACGATCGCGCCCACCTTGCAGGCTGCGCTCGACGACTGGGATGCCGTTTCGCCGAAGCTGGAAGAGCTTTCGGAGCGGCTGGAAGCGGTGCCGCCGCTGGGCGACCGGTTTCGCGAGCGCGAGGCCATGTCGCCGTTGCCGCGGGCTTATCAGTGGGCCGACGGCTCGGCCTATATCAACCATGTGGAACTGGTGCGCAGGGCGCGCGGCGCGGAAATGCCGGAGAGCTTCCGGACCGATCCGCTGATGTACCAGGGCGGGTCGGACTCGTTTCTCGGGCCGCGCGATCCGATCCCGGTGGCCGACGAGGCCTGGGGCATCGACATGGAAGGCGAAGTGGCAGTGGTGGTCGGCGACGTGCCGATGGGGGCGACGATCGAACAGGCGCGTGCGGCGATCCGGCTCGTCATGCTGGTCAACGATGTTTCGCTGCGCAACCTGGTCCCGGCCGAACTCGCAAAGGGCTTCGGCTTTTTCCAGTCGAAACCATCCTCGGCCTTTTCGCCGGCGGCCGTCACGCCCGACGAACTTGGCGATGCCTGGGATGGTGGCAAGGTTGACCTGCCGCTTTGCGTCGACCTGAACGGCGTGCCGTTCGGCCGGGCGCAGGCGGGTGTCGATATGACCTTCGACTTTCCGGCGCTGATCGCCCATGCCGCGAAGACTCGATCGCTCGGCGCCGGCACGATCATCGGTTCGGGAACGGTGTCCAACAGGCTCGACGGCGGGCCAGGCAAGCCGGTCAGCGAGGGTGGCGTGGGCTATTCCTGCATCGCCGAACTGCGGACGGTCGAGACGATCGAGCATGGCGAGTCGAAGACGCCGTTCCTGCAGTTCGGCGACGTGGTGCGCATCGAAATGAAGGACAGGACCGGACACTCGATTTTCGGCGCGATCGAGCAGTTGGTGGAGCAATACAAGACCTGAACAGCGGAGAGACTTTCATGGCCAAGGCTTTTGCCTCGACCGGCGACATGGCGGAGAAGACGGTCTCGTTC
>DATHRP010000108.1:0-7740 GCA_035465195.1 Afifellaceae bacterium
GGCAGTGAGACGGACGCATGGTTCGCCCGGCTTGGCGAACTGATCGCCGATACGCTGAACATCATCGGGGTTCCCTATTGCCAGGGCGGGGTGATGGCCAGGAACGTCGAGTGGCGCGGCAGCAAGAAGACCTGGCGCGAGCGGGTTGAAGGCTGGGTCAGGAAATCCCGGCCGGATGATCTGATGTCCGTCGACATCTTCTTCGATCTGCGTCCTGTCCATGGCGAAGCGCGGCTCGCCAACGATCTCGCCAGGGACGCCTATCTGATGGGCAGCCGGGTGACGGAATTCGCCAAGCTGCTTGCCGCCAGCAACGCCGGGTTTCCGAACCCGGTCGGCCTTTTCGGCCGGTTCCGAACCGAAGAGGGACGCGTCGACCTCAAGATGAGCGGACTTTTCCCCATCGTTTCCGCCGCACGCGTGCTGTCCATCCGGCACAATGTTGTCAAGCGGAGTACGCCGGATAGGCTTGCAGGCATCCGGGCGCTGGGCATCGGCGGCGATACCGATCTCGACAGGCTGACGCGGGCGCACCGGACCATTCTGGGTACAATACTGGGGCAGCAGGTTGTCGACATGGACACCGGAATACCGCCGAGCAACAAGGTGGAGATCAAGCGCTTGTCGCGGACCGAACAGACAGAGCTCCGCGACGCCCTGTCCTCGCTTGCCGACATCGATGAACTGGTAAGAAGCCTGATGTTCCGGTCCTGAACCACCACACGTTCCGGCTGTTTTTTTGCGCTTTACGTCGAAAATACTTGCTGTTACGGGAACGTCGAAGGACGTTGCTGAAAGCGAGTCCGGCAATAGGGGAGCGCTAAATGCTTAAGGAATTCAAAGAGTTTGCCATGAAGGGCAATATGCTCGACATGGCGGTCGGTATCGTCATCGGCGCCGCGTTCGGCGCGATCGTATCGTCGCTGGTCGACGATGTGATCATGCCGCCGATCGGGCTGCTGCTTGGCGGTGTCGACTTTTCTCAGATTTTCGTCGTCCTGAAGGGCGAGGGCACGTTCAACACGATCGAGCAGGCGAAGGAAGCCGGAGCGGTAACCTGGAACCTCGGTCTGTTCATCAATACCATCATCAAGTTCCTGATCATCGCGTTCGCCCTGTTCATCGTCGTGAAGATGATGAACAAGCTGAAGCGTGAGCAGGAAGCGGCACCCGAACCCACTCCCGAAACGCCGGCGGATATCAAGCTTCTCGAGGAGATCCGGGATCTTCTGGCCAGGAAAGCCTAGACCGCGGCAAGAGTGACCTTCCAGGGGCCGGCGCTTGTGCCGGCCCTTTTTGCTGCACTGGCGAAATTCGTGCATGCCCGGACCGTCGAGAAACGCTATGTAGTCGCCAAGAATACCGGAGAGTTCCGATGGACATGCAAAATCCGTTTGTGTCGGCGATGCGCGAACAGGCCCGGACAGCGCCAGAGTCCGGCATTGTCGAAATCGCCAACTACAGCTGGGGCAGGGAGGGCATCATCCCGCTTTGGGCTGGCGAGGGCGATCTGCCGACGCCGCAATTCATCTGCGACGCCGCGAACCGGTCGCTGGCCGCAGGCGAGACGTTCTACACCTGGCAGCGGGGCATACCCGAACTGCGGACCGAGCTCGCCGAATATCACGAGCGGCAGTTCGGCCGTTCGTTCACGCCGGAGCGGTTTTTCGTTACCGGTTCAGGCATGCAGGCGATCCAGATCGCCGTCGCCTGCGTTGCCGGCGCGGGCGATGAAGTCGTCATCCCGACTCCGGCATGGCCGAACATGGCGGCCGCGCTCGAAGTGGCCGGCGCGAAACCGGTCCACGTGCCGCTCGAACTGGATGAGAGCCGATGGGTTCTCGACCTCGACCGCCTGTTTGCCGCGGTCGGGCCGGCAACGCGGGCGATCTTCATCAATTCGCCTGCCAATCCGACGGGCTGGATGGCGACCGAGGACGAGTTGCGGGCGATCATCCGTTTTGCGCGAAGCAAGGAGATCTGGGTCATCGCCGACGAGGTCTACAACCGGTTCGTCTACGACCGGCAGCGCGCGCCATCCTTCTATGACGTGATGGAAGGCGACGACAGGCTGCTGTTCGTCAACACCTTCTCCAAGAACTGGGCGATGACCGGCTGGCGGATCGGCTGGATATCGGCGCCGCCTGAGCTGGGCCAGGTGATCGAGAACCTGATCCAGTACTCCACCTCCGGCGTCGCCACCTTCATGCAGCGCGCCGCGATCGCGGCACTCAGGGACGGTGAAGGGTTCGTGACCGAGCAGGTTGCGCGTGCTGCCGCCAGTCGGCAGATCATCTGCGATGCGCTTGCCGGCTCCAACCGCGTCCGCTTCGCGCCGCCCGACGGTGCGTTCTACCTGCTGTTTTCCGTCGACGGCGAGCCGGATACGCGAAGCCTCGCGCTCCGCCTTTGCGACGAAGCGGGGATAGCCATGGCGCCGGGCACCGCCTTCGGGCCGGGCGGCGAGCCCTATTTGCGGATCTGCTTCGCCCGCAAGCCCGAGGACATGGGCGAGGCTGCGCGGCGCTTGACGCGCTGGCTCGGACGCTGATCGACGCGCATGCTGGACGCGGTCAATAGCAGCCGCAGCCGCCGCGTCGCGGCAACGCTTTTCTGCTCCGCCGCCGGCGGCTGGCTTTTCGAATCGATCGGCATGCCGGCCGGATGGCTGTCCGGCGGCATGCTTGCCGTCGTGGCGGCTTCGCTCGCAGGCCTTGAGAGCGAAATCCCGGATCCCGCACGCTGGCTGATCTTCCTGATCCTCGGGCTGTTCGCCGGCTCGGGCGCGACACCGGAGACGCTCGACCAGATCAACACCTGGCCGGCCAGCTTCACCATCCTCATCTTCGGCGTCCTGGCCGTCACCATCGGAAGCTATCTACTGCTCAACCGCTTCTTCGGCTGGGACGGGGCGACAGCCCTGTTTGCATCGCTTCCGGGGGCACTCAGCTTCATCATGGCGACGGTGGAAGGTCTGAAGGTCGATATCCGCAAGGTCGCGGTGGCGCAGAGCATCCGCGTCCTGATCCTGGTGGAAATCTTTCCGCTCGCCATGCTCGTTGTCGGCCAGGACATGAAGCCGGCAGGCAGCGGGACCGCGGTGACGATGCCGCTGCCGCAGATGCTTGCACTGCTTGCCGCCTGCACTGCCGGCAGCGCCCTGGCCTACAGGCTGCGGTTTCCGGGCGGTATCGTTCTGGGCTCGTTGCTGGTCAGCGCCGGGTTCTTTGTAACGGACACGGTCAGTGGTGGCTTCCCGCAATGGCTGGTCGTACCGGGCATGGTCGGGCTGGGCGCGATCGTGGGCGTCCGTTTCCGCTCCGGCGACCGCGCCGTTTTGCCGACCCTACTGCTCGCATCGGTAGCTGCTTTCGCGTTGGCGCTGCTTCTGTCGGGCCTGGCCGCCTGGGTCGCCAGCCTCTGGCTCGGGATACCTCTGATCCAGACATTGCTCGCCTTCGCGCCGGGCGCGCTTGAAGCCGTGGTCATCCTCGCCTTCGCCATGCAGGTCGATCCGGCCTACGTCGCCGCCCACCACGTGGTGCGCTTCTTTGCACTCGCCCTTGTCGTACCGATCCTCGCCCGCCGCATGCTGCGGTTGGAGGAACCGTCCAATGTCTGATCCGGGCACCGTCATCTGCATCGGCGGAGCAGCGATTGACCGCAAATATCGGGCGCTCCGGCCGGTCGCTTCCGGAACGTCCAACCCGGTTCACGGTGCGCGTTCCCATGGCGGTGTGGCGAGAAACGTCGCCGAGAACCTCGCCCGGCTTGGCATCGAAGCCGAACTGATCACCAGCATCGGCCGGGACGACACCGGCCGCGACCTGACAGAGCATCTGAGCACTGCGGGGGTCGGCGTCGACCTTGTCATCGCCGTCGAAGGCGGGCGCACGGCCGAATATTGCGCCGTGCTCGAACCGGACGGTGCGCTGGCCGTGGCCGTCGCCGACATGGCGATCTTCGACCGGCTGACCCCAGGCCAACTCGAGCCGTTCGCGTCGCGCCTGAAGTCTGCCGCCTGGCTCTTCGCGGACTGCAATCTGCCTGCCGAGACGATCCGCTATCTGCTTGAAATCGCCCGCATCTCCTCCTGTCGCCTGGCCGTCGACGCAGTCTCGGTCGCCAAGTCCGCGCGGTTGCCGGACGATCTTTCCGGGATCAATGTTCTTTTCCTCAACGGCGACGAGGCAACGGCGATCCTGGGCGGCGAGACGGAATTGCCCGACGATGCCGCCGGCGCGCTGCGGTTGCGGGGCGCGGAACAAGTCGTACTGACCCTCGGTCCCGAGGGCTGCCTTGCCGCCGGCCCGGACGGTTTCGTGCGCCTGCCCGCCGTGGTGGCCGAAATCGTGGACGTAACGGGTGCCGGCGACGCCATGGTCGCCGCGACCCTCGCCCGCCTGGTCGCCGGGGCATCATGGAAAGATGCGGTCGAAGCCGGAACCCGCGCAGCGGCGGCGACGGCGTCCTCGAAGGAGAGCGTGATCCCCGCTACGTTCCGGTTCTAGCCGTGCAGCGCGGCGACCGTCTTCAGCACCGAGAAGCCGTAGAGCGCCTCGAAGCCCTTTTCGCGGCCGTGGCCCGACCGGCCCATGCCGCCGAATGGCAGTTCAACGCCGCCGCCGGCGCCGTAATTGTTGACGAAGATCTGCCCGGCCCGCACCGCCTTTGCCAGTCGCATCTGCCTGCCGCCGTCCTGCGTCCAAACGCCTGCGACCAGGCCATAGTCCGTTCCGTTGGCGATCGCGACGGCCTCGTCCTCGTCGTCGAAGGCGATGACGGTCTGCACCGGTCCGAATATCTCTTCCTGGGCGAGACGATGGCCGGGCGGGATATCGGCGTAAAGGGTCGGCCGGACATAGTGCCCGCTGGGCGGCACGTCGTCCACGATTGTCCCTTCCGCGACCGCGTTGAGGCCTTCCTCCGCGGCGAGATCGAGATAGCCGGTCACGATCTCCTTCTGGCGCGCCGAGATCAGCGGGCCGACGTCGAGATCGTCCGTCGCGGGTCCGACCCTGAGCGCGCCGTAGCGCTCGGCCATCCGCTCGATCAGTTCCGCGCGGATCGAGCGCTGCACGAGGATACGCGAACCGGCCGAACAGGTCTGCCCGGCATTCTGGATGCCGGCATTGACGAGGAACGGCAGCGCCTTGTCGAGATCGGCGTCGTCGAAGACGATCTGCGGCGACTTGCCGCCAAGTTCCAGCGTCACCGGCACGACATTGGCCGCGGCCGCCGCCTGGACCAGCCGGCCGGCGGCGACGGATCCGGTGAACGAGACATGGTCGACGCCGGGATGGGCGGAAAGGGCCGCGCCGGCCTCCTCGCCGAGGCCGGGGACGACGTTGAGGGCGCCCGCCGGCAGCCCCGCCTCCTCGGCGATGCGGGCGAAGGCGAGCGCCGTCAGGCAGGCTTCCTCGGCCGGCTTCAGCACCGCCGCGTTCCCCATTGCCAGCGCCGCGCCGACCGAACGGCCGATGATCTGCATCGGATAGTTCCACGGCACGATATGGCCGGTGACGCCATGCGGTTCGCGCAGCGTGTAGACGGTGTAGCCGTCGAGATAGGGGATCGTCTCGCCGTGCACCTTGTCTGCGGCGCCGCCGTAGAACTCCATGTAGCGGGCGAGCGCCAGTGCATCGGCGCGGGCCTGCTTCAGCGGCTTGCCGACATCCGTCGCCTCGAGTTCAGCCAGCATGTCGACGCGCTCGGAAACCAGGGCGCCGATGCGGGCGAGGATCCGTCCGCGCTCGGCGGCGGTGGCGCGGCCCCAGTCGCCGGCGCGGGCGCGCCGAGCCGCTGCGACGGCGGCGTCCACGTCTTCGGTTTCGCTGCGCGCAATCCTGCCGATCGTCTCGCCGCTGGAGGGATCCTCGAGATCGAGTGTCCTGCCGGACGCCGGCGCCTGCCAGCGACCGTCGATGAAGACCTGCGAAGGGTCGAATGGAATTTTCATGCCTGTTTCCTCCCCGTCTCGCGTTCCGCCAATGCCTGTTCCAGCATCGGGGTCGCTGCGATCAGCGACGCCGTGTACGGGTGTTGCGGGTTTTCAAAAACCTCTTCGGTCGGGCCGTGTTCTACGATTCGGCCCGCTTGCATGACCAGTACACGATCCGTGATCGATCTGACCACGGTCAGGTCATGCGAAATGAACAGGTAGCAGACATGGAGCCGGTCGGACAATCCGGCGAGCAGATCGAGGATCTGCGCGCGGATGGAAACGTCGAGGGCGGAGACAGCCTCGTCGAGCACGATCACGGAGGGTTCGGTGATCAGCGCCCGGGCGATTGCAATCCTCTGGCGCTGGCCGCCTGAGAATTCGTGGGGATATCTGTCGGCGTCGGAAGCCTTTAGCCCGACGCTATCGAGCACGCTCTCCACCCGACGCCGGCGTTCGCCGGCTGTCGGCTTTTCTACCAGCAGGTGGAACGGCTCGGCGACCAGCCGTTCGACCCGATGCCTTGGATTGAAGCTGCCGTAGGGGTCCTGGAAAACGACCTGGATGCGCCGGCGCAGCCGCATCAGGTCGTCGCCGTCTGCCGTCGAGAACGATTCGCCGTCGAGCACGATCCGCCCGTCCTGTGGCGAATCGAGCGCCAGGATCGTGCGCGACAGTGTGGACTTGCCGCAGCCGGATTCGCCGACCAGTCCGATGTTCTCGCCGGGGTGGATCTCGAAGCTGACATGATCGACGGCGCGGAAGTATCCGGGCACGGCGAACAGCGAGCGGCGCGGCAGCCGGTAGTCGCGCACGACATTATTCACTTCGAGAACCGGACGCGCGGTCAACGCGTCCCGCGTCGGCCTGTGCCGGCGGGCGGGCACGTGGGTCGAGGCTTCCATCAACCGCCGCGAATAGGGGTGCGACAGGGTGCGGAACAGCCGCACGGTCTCGCCAGTCTCCACGATCCGGCCGTCCTTCATGATGGCGATCCGGTCGGCCATGCCGGCGACGACGGCCAGGTCGTGGGTGATCAGGATCAGCCCGGCATCGTCCTCCTTCACGAGCTTTGCGAGGAGGTCGAGGATCTGTGCCTGCGTCGTCACGTCGAGCGCAGTGGTCGGCTCGTCGGCGATCAGCAGCTTCGGCTTCAGCGCGACGGCCATGGCGATGACGACCCGCTGCCGCTGGCCGCCGGAAAGGTCGTGCGGGTAGCGGTCGAGCGGGAATTCACCGGCCGGCAGCCCGACCCGGTCGAGGGTCTCGCGGGCGATCCGGTCGGCTTCGCCGCGGGAGACGGACCTGTGGATGCGCACCGTTTCCGAAACCTGGTCGCCGATCGTCTGCACCGGGTTGAGCGCGGTCATCGGCTCCTGGAAGATCATGCCGATATCGCGGCCGCGAATGGAGCAGAGCTCGGATTCGGGGCGGCCGAAAAGCTCGCCGCCTTCGAGGCTTACGGAGCCTTCCGCATCCAGCGTTTCGGGCAGGAGCTGCATGATCGAGAGCGCGGTCATCGACTTGCCGGAACCGGATTCCCCGACGATACCGAGAACTTCGCGGGCCTCGAGCGAGAAAGACACCCGCTCCAGTATCGGCTGGCCTGATGCAGCAACGGACAGGTTCTTGACGGAAAGCAGCGCCATCAACCGCGCCTCCGGCGGATCCTCGGATCGAGCACGTCGCGCAGCCCGTCGCCCATCAGGTTGAGGCCGAGCACGGCAAGCACGATGGCGAGGCCTGGAAAGATCGCCAGATGCGGCGCGAACGAGATCATCGTCTGCGCCTCGTTCAGC
>DATHRP010000109.1:0-5621 GCA_035465195.1 Afifellaceae bacterium
GCACCGCCATGGCCGGTTTCAGGACGCTGGACGACATCGCATCGCCGAAGGGCAGCCGCGTGCTGCTCCGGGTCGATCTCAACGTGCCCGTCCAGGACGGCAGGATCAGCGACACGACGCGAATCGAGCGTGTCGTGCCGACGATCAACGAACTGGCCGGCAAGGGCGCCAGGGTGATCCTACTTGCCCATTTCGGCCGGCCGAAGGGCAAGCCCGACCTGTCCATGTCGCTGGAACCCGTCGCTGCGGCAGTGGCGGAATTGACCGGGCGCCCCGTCGCCTTCGCGCACGATTGCATCGGCGCGACCGCCGCCTCTGCCGTCGCTGCCATGAGCGACGGCGACGTGCTGCTGCTTGAAAACACCCGCTTCCATGCCGGCGAAGAGGCCAACGACGACAGCTTTGCCGACGCCCTGGCCGAACTCGGCGACCTTTATGTCAACGATGCCTTTTCCGCTGCACACAGGGCGCACGCGTCGACCGAAGGCATTGCCCGCCGCCTGCCGGCTTATGCCGGCCGCGCCATGCAGGCCGAACTCGAGGCACTGGAGAAGGCGCTCGGCAATCCGCGGCGGCCGGTCGTCGCCATCGTCGGCGGCGCCAAGGTCTCGACCAAGATCGACCTCCTCTCTAACCTGATCGAGAAGGTCGACGCGTTGATCATCGGCGGCGGCATGGCCAACACGTTTCTGGCCGCACGCGGTGTCGAGGTCGGCAAATCCCTCTGCGAGCCCGACCTGGCAGCCACGGCCAGGCAGATCATGACCCAGGCGGCGGCCAGTGAAACGGCCATCATCCTGCCGGCCGATGCAGTCGTCGCGAAGGAATTCAAGGCGGGTGCCGACCACGAAACCGTTGCCCTGAATGCTGTTCCAGCCGATGGGATGATCCTCGACGTCGGGGAGAAAACCATCGCCGTCGTCAACGCGTGGATCGATGACGCAGCCACCCTGGTGTGGAACGGTCCGCTCGGTGCCTTCGAAATTCCACCGTTCGACAGTGCAACGGTCGCGGCGGCGCGCCATGCCGCAGAACGGACTGCCGCGGGAAAGCTGATCTCGATCGCGGGCGGCGGCGATACGGTTTCTGCACTCAACCATGCCGGCGTCGGCGAGCAGTTCACTTATGTCTCTACCGCCGGCGGAGCCTTCCTGGAATGGATGGAAGGCAAACCGCTTCCGGGCGTCGACGCGCTGATGTAGCCGGCCCGACACCTTGCCCGATGCTCAAATTCCGACGCGACTGAAGGCTCTTCCCGACCAGGGAAGGAAAATGAGTTGGTGCCGCCGTGCTTGAATTGTGATATGGTCGACCCCATATCGTAGAAGTCGATCGACGGCCAGATGACTTGGCCTTGCGCTGAATTTTCAGCGTCGCGCTGATAATCCTCTTAGCTGAAATGCGATTTCAATTGCCTGCAGTGCAAGCAATCCAGACGCCATGGCGTCTGGAAAGTCGACATCGATCTATCGGGGAGACCACGGATGTACTGGCGACCCGTTGTGATCGATGCGGCTTTTGCTGATCCGGTTTATGCCGACCTACTCCGGCTTCCGGAATCTTTGACTTGCCGGTTCATATGACTTCCGGCTGACCGGTGGCGAAGCCGGATCGCTCTGACCCAGCCTTTTGATGGAAGGATTGAAGCATGCGCTATCTTGGTGGACTTCGAGGCGACGGCATACTGAAGTGCGGCTCGGAAACGATTGCCCGCGCCGCATACGACTTCGACGGCTTCCTGCAAAAAGGCGGTCATGTGACCGGCAGTGGCGAAATCAGGATGCCCCCCGGCAAATTGAAGTCGGTTTTCGGGCGCAAGAACCTGCAACTGCTGACCGACGACGGACATACGCTCAGCCTCCGCTTTTCCGAGTCCCGATTGCGGTCGGCAAGCGACGCCGCGCACGTCGATATCTCAAGCGGACTTCCACCGGCTTCCCGGTGGCGGCATTAGCCAAGTCCCGACTTGAGCCAGATGCGGTCAATCGGCCGGGCCGCGGCAAGATGCTCGTCGCCGCTGTATCGGAGCCCACGGCCGAACGGAGGAGCTGTTGTAATGACCGCCTATCGGTTCACGATCGGTCAGATCGTTCGTCTGAAAAGCAGGATGGGCCTGGCGCCCAGAACAGCTGAATTCTACCGCATCACCGCCACGATGCCGTTGCGCGACAACCTGCCCCAATACCGAATTCGCAACGAGAACGAGCAATATGAGCGCGTTATGACGGAAGATGTCCTGGAAGAAGTCCGGGCCGCCCTGGTCCGCGACGAAACACCCCCCAGTCGAAGGGAATTTTGATATGGCAAAGGGCCAGAAACGCGGCAATCGCGAGCCGCGGAAACCTAAACAGTCGAAAACGCCTCCCAAGGCGGAACCGTCGTTCGGTCTTCAGATCAAGCAAAAAGACAGCAGCACGTCCCCCACGCGGAATTCGAAACGCTGAATACCCGGATTCTGCCGGAAATGTGGCTTCGCGAGCATCAACGCGAAACAGAATTCAACGAAGGAAAATGCCGATGTGCTTCCTGCGACGACTGAGCCTGGTTCTGGTCCACCTACTTGGCGCTCTGACGTTTGTCGCGGCCCTTTCTCTACCGGCCGCAGCGCAGGCCGTTTCGTCGGATATACCGGAAAATGCGCATGCGCGGCTGTACGGTGATGGATGGGTATGTAACCGCGGTTTTCGATTGCGCGGCAAGACATGCGAGGCGGTGAAAGTGCCCGACAACGGGTATCTGAGTCCGTCCGGCAACGTCTTTGAATGCTACAGGGGATTTCGGGAAGTCGCAGGAAACTGCGCCGCAATCAAAGTTCCGGAAAACGGATATCTCGCCCACGCATCACTGGGCTTCGGGTGGAAATGCAAACGCGGCTACAGGGCGATCAATGGTGATTGCAGAGCGATCGCCGTGCCTGCCAACGGCTATCCGACGAACACATCATATGGACGCGGTTGGAAATGCAATCGGGGTTACACTGAGGATGGCACGGGCTGCAAAGCGATCACGGTACCGGCAAATGGTTATCTGGATTCAAGCGGGATCGACTGGCAGTGCGACCGCGGCTATCGCAAGATCGACGAAAACTGCGAGGCCATGAAGGTGCCGGAAAACGGATTCCTGCTGGATACGTCATACGGACCTGGCTGGTCATGCAATCGTGGCTACAGGGCCATTAAAGATACCTGCATCGAAGTCGAAGTGCCGGAAAACGCCCATATTGATTACTCCGGTCACGATTGGGCCTGTAACAGGGATTACCGCAAGCAGACCGGCGGGTGCGTCCTGCGGCGATGATTCCGACCCATTCGACGGAATTCCGCGAATTGGCGCTGATCAGATCGATCTTCCAGAATCCGTCTTGAGCCGGCAGAAGATCCAGCCAAACGATCCGGCAATCACACGACGTCCTTGTCGTAGTTCGCGGAATCTTCGCGGGGAGAGCGACGACAAGCAATGACCGGCGGAACCATTCGCCCGATCGCGCATTGGCCTTACGGGTTTCGGGACCGCGGAGAGCGATGCACGACACGTCAACGACGGGGCAAACCGGAATGCGCGCCGTCTTCATCACACCCCTGACATGGGTCTGGATCACGGCGCTTGCCGGCCTTTCCGGCTTTCTCGCCATGACCGAGATTATCGAGAGCGAGTCGATCGTCGAGAGCGAGCGGCGCATCCTGCTCGCCCTGCGCGATCCCGCCAATCTGTCCGATCCCTGGGGTCCGCCATGGTTCGAGGAAATCGCCGCCGAAATTTCCGCTCTTGGCGGCTACACCATTCTCGTGACAATCGTTGCACTCGTCCTGGTAACGCTCCTACTCCTGCGCAAGCGGGCGGCCGCCCTGTTCCTGTTTGCCGCCCTTGTCACCGGCACTCTGCTGTCCCAAGGTCTGAAATTCTATTTTTCGCGGCCGCGACCGGACCTGGTCGACCATCTGGACCGAACATTCACGTCAAGTTTCCCCAGCGGGCATGCTTCCGCCAGCATGATGGCCTACCTGACGCTCGCGGCCGTCGCGATCCGCTTCATTCCGCGCCACAGCGTCAGGCTTTTCCTTCTGTGGGCCGCCTTCGTCCTCGCCATCCTGATCGGAGTGAGCCGGATTTACCTCGGTGTCCACTGGCCGACGGATGTCGTGGCCGGCTGGTTTCTCGGTATCGCCTGGGCCAGCCTCTGCTGGCTTGCGGCGCATTATCTGTCGGGCGGGCGAACAATCCGCGACGAACTCGGCCATTCGCGGGCCTGAACGACGAGAGGCTGACATGAACCTGCCCCAACACTGGATCAAACCGCTGGCGCGCGCCGGCTATTCCGCCCGGGGAACCGTCTACGTCATCGTCGGCCTTTTCGCGCTGCTAGCGGCGGTCGGGGCGGCCGAAAGCAAGGACACCAAGGGGGCATTGGAAAAGCTGCTGGAACAGCCGTTCGGCACCGTGATCGTCTGGCTGCTCATCGTCGGCCTGGCCGGATATGTGGCCTGGCGTCTGATTCAGTCCGTTTTCGACACCGACGAACACGGCGTCGGGCCCAGGGGGCTGGCAATCCGCGGGGGATTGCTGGCAAGCGCCGTCACCTATGCGACACTGGCTGTTTTCGCGCTTTCGCTGCTCGGCGTCTTCTCCGGCGGCGATGACGGCGGGTCGGGCGGCATTGCCGGCTGGCTCACAGGATTTTTCGCCGCCCGGTGGGTCGCCCTCGCCCTTGCATGCACATTCGCCGGTGTCGCCGGCGCCCACTTCTGGAAGGCGTGGGCCCGGAAATATGAGGATCACATCGAAGCCGACAGCGAGATGATGAGCGTCATCCACCCGATATCTATCGCCGGACTGGTCGCCCGTGGCATTATATTCCTGGTCATTGCGGTCCTGTTCGCCCACCGGTTCCTCGGACGGCGTAAGGATGACGCCGATAATGGCGAGACGCCGGGGCTGAAGGATGCGCTCGGGTTCATCCAGGATCTGCCGGCAGGAGGCTGGCTGTTGGCGGCAATCGGGTTGGGCCTGATCGCCTTTTCCGCCTATTCGTTCATCGAGGCGCGCTGGCGCCGGATCAACATCGAGGACGCCTGATACCCCGGCTCTGGGCTTCGCAGCCTGTATTGACTCCCGTCAATGTGGCCGCGTGCCGGTCATGCAGCGATGAGCCGGGTCATTCGCAGCAAGCGGGGGTACACTGATGAACGTGCTGATCGTATACGCCACCACGGAGGGTCAGACTCGGAAGATTTCCGAACGGATCGCTGACGATCTCCGCGGCGCCGGCCATACTGTCAGCCTTCGCCATTGCGATGATTGGCAAAGCGATTTCCATATCGGTGATTTTGACCGCGTGATCCTGGCCGGGTCTGTTCACCAGCGCCGGCACCAGCGGGAACTGGAGATCTTCGTACCGGCACACCTGTCCGAATTGTCCGCCAAGCCGACGCTTTTCATTTCGGTCAGCCTTTCGGCTGCCTATCCGGATGGCATGGCCGAAGCGCAGGCCTATGTCGACGAGTTCCTGAAATCAGCCAAGTGGAACCCGTCCAGGGTGCGGCTTGTCGCCGGCGCGCTCCGATTTGATGAGTCCGATTATTTCATGGACCAGATCTTCAGCTACGTCGTCCTGAAGGACCGCG
>DATHRP010000110.1:0-2965 GCA_035465195.1 Afifellaceae bacterium
TGCCTTGCGGAAAAAGCGCTGGCGCCCGCTTCCCGCAACAACGCCGCCTTCCGTGAGCATCGAAATGATCTTTCGCACGGTGGTGCGGCTCACTCCGAGCTTTGAACTAAGGCTGTTTTCGGACGGCAACGGGGCGCCTTCGTCCAGTTCGGCGAACAGGTCGAGTGCCTCATTGAAGGCCCGCTTGAATACGGTGTCAGTCTTCATGCGGGCAATCCGCACCGGCTATTGAGGTTCTGTTGTCGCTTTTTTTATCTATAATAAACAGAAGCGATATTACAAAGATGTTTAGTATCCATAAAAAATTCAACGGAGGAATCCGGTTGGTTTCAAGGCCGTCCCGGCTCTGCGGGTGGCCGCTTCGATTGCGGTTCACGCAGGGCAGGTCGACTAGCCGTCTCGCTCCATGATCCACGCGACCTCGGGTGCTGCAACGAAACGCCATTTGCGCAGCGGTCCGGCCATGACGTTGAGATAGTACATCTCGAAACCGTAGGGTGCGCCGCAGGGGTGGTGGCCGCGCGGTACCAGCACGACATCGCCGTCGGACACGGCCATCGTCTCGTCGAGACCGCCGTCGTCGGTGTAGACGCGCTGGATGCCGAACCCGCCGGCCGGGTTCAGCCGGTGATAATAGGTTTCCTCCAGGTAGGTGATGCGGGGGAAATCGTCCTCGTCATGGCGGTGGCTCGGATAGGACGACCAGTGCCCGGCCGGCGTGAAGACCTCGGTGACGAGCAGGGCGTCGCAATAATCCTCGTTTTCCATGGCGATGTTGTTGATGCGACGGGTGTTGGTGCCCTTGCCGCGCTCGGTGAGGGCGATCCCTTCGGGACCGATCCGGCGCGCCTCGTGGCCGCCTTTTCCGGGTGCGGAGCAAACCGCGAGCACGCTGTCAGTCTCGGCGGTGGCTGTCCATTCGTTCCCGTTCGGCAGGTAGAGACAGTGGGGCGGCGATTTCTCGAACACGTCCATGCGGTCGCCGAGCACGCCCCAGTCCCGGCCGGCGCCGCTGATCGCGGCCTTGCCCTCGACCAGCACGAGGATCACCTCGCGGTCGCCGGTCGCCTCCGATGCGCTCTCGCCAGCGCGCAGCCGGTAGAGCGAAAAGCCGACATAGCGCCAACCGGCCGTTTGCGGGGTGATCTCGTGCACCTTGCCATGGGTGCCGAAGGGTTTGCGCAACAGACGGTTCATCAGTGATCCTTTCCGTTTTCCGATGACGCCCGCGCAGTGTCCCAAAGACTGCAGAGGCGCGAATAGTTCTCCCGCATCGTTCCGACGGCATCGGCATCGGACATTCGGCCGGCCAGCCAGTCCCGCGCGGCGTCCCGGAATATCGTGCGGCCGACGGCGAAGCCTTTGACCAGCGGAAAGCGCGCGGCCAACCGGAACGATTCCGCCAGCTCGTCTTCCGGCGAGTCGAGCCCCAGCACGACGATGCCCCGGGTGCGCGGATCGTTGCGTTCGATCGCCGCCACTGTGACGGTCCAGGCCGCCTCGGTTTTGAACGGTTCCAGCTTCCACCAGTCGGGATAGATGCCGAGATCGTAAAAGCGCTGGATAACCAGGGCACTGGTTTCGTCGTCGACCGCGCCGACCTTCGAGGGGATTACCTCCAGCAGAAATTCGAGCGCGTTGCGCCGGGCGGCATGGAACAGACGCTCGACGGTGGCGAGCTGGCTCGCCCAGGTTTCCGCATCGTCCTGCGGGTGGGCGAAGCAGAGGCACTTGACCACCTGGTCGCGCGGCCACTCCGCGAGCCCGCCGAAATCCGGGCCAAGCTCAGGTTCGAGCGAGAGCGGGCGCGAGCCCGGCCATTCCACGGGCCGTCCGATCCACAGCCCGGTGCCGGCGGCGTGGTAGAGCGTATCGCGGCCGAGCCGGCCGTCGCAGAGTACGCAATAGCCCGGTCGCCCATCGGCGACCGCGGCGGCGGCATCGAGGCACAGCGCCTTGAACCGGCCGATCTTCTCCGGGGTTGCGCCGTCCATCTCCTCGAACTGCATGCGATGGTCGAAGGCGAAGACGCGCATCGTCGACCAGTCGCCCTTGCGGTTCGTCGCCCAGTGAACCTGCTCCAGCTCGGTGTCATTGCGCAGGTCGGGCCGTTTGACGCCCTGCTCGAAGAAGAACTGCAGTTCCTCCCAGCTCGGATAGGCCGGCGTACAGCCGTGCCGGGAGACCGCGAAGGCGCCGCAGGCGTTTGCGTATTTCAAAGCCGTGGGCCAGTCCTCCCCGTCGAGCCAGCCTTTCAGCAGGCCGCTCATGAAGCCGTCTCCGGCGCCAAGCACGTTGAACACCTCGATCTGGAATCCGGGCCCGGCCTCGCCGTCGTCGAGGTTGTTGGGAACGACGCCTGTAAAGGCGACGGCGCCGGCGGCGCCGCGCTTGCAGACGAGGGTCGCCCCGGAGACGTTGCGGACGGCGCGCAGGGCCGCGACCGTGTCGGTCGAGCCGCCGGCGATGTGGAACTCCTCTTCCGTGCCGACGATCAGGTCGAAGAGTTGCAGCGTCGACTGCAGCTTGGCCGTCACCTTGTCGCTTTCCACGAAGCGGCTTTCGCCTTCGCCGTGGCCGGCGACGCCCCAAGGGTTCGGGCGGTAGTCGATCTCGAGGGCGGTTTGCATGCCGTCGGCCCTGGCGATCTCCAGCGCCTTCAGGACCGCGGCTTCCGTGCGCGGGTGGCTGAGATGGGTGCCGGTGGCGACGACGGCGCGCGCCTGGCGGATGAAGGCCGGGTCGATGTCGTCCTCCGTCAGCCCCATGTCGGCGCAGTTCTCGCGGTAGAAGATCAGCGGGAACTGGTGCTCGTCCCGGATGCCGAGGAGGACGAGCGCGGTCAGCCGCGTCGGATCGGTCTTGACGCCACGGGTGTCGACGCCCTCGCGGCGAAGCTGCTCGATGATGAACCGCCCCATGTGCTCGTCGCCGACGCCGGTGATGACGGCGGTCTTCAGGCCGA
>DATHRP010000111.1:0-2505 GCA_035465195.1 Afifellaceae bacterium
TGATTCCCATCGGCTTTGATTTGTGATTCCCTGTGTCGCCGGGCAGATATAGGGGACGATCATGGGCAAACCACATCCAGTTGAACTACGAGAGCGGGTTGTCGCCTTCGTTGACGAAGGCAATTCGCATCGGGAGGCGGCGCGGCGTTTCCGGACCTCGCTGAAATTCGTGAATGACATGATCACGCTCCGGCGCGAGAGCGGAGGGCTGGAGCCGAAGCGTCAGGGCAATCCCGGGCGCGGCAAGCTCTCCGGGTTGGGCGACTGGGCGCGGGCGCGTCTGGCCGGGAAAGGTGATCTGACGCTGGACGAATTGCGCCTCGAGCTGGAGCAGGTTCACGGCGTCAAGGTTCACCGCTCCTCGGTCGGGGACTGGCTGCACCGGCTCGGCCTGAGCCATAAAAAAACTCTGTGCGCCGCCGAGCAGCAGCGGCCAGACGTCGCGCTGGCGCGGGATATTTGTATCAGCCGACGGCTGCCGTTTATGAGCAAGGCATTGGAAGGACTGGCATTCGCCAAGCTCAAGGCGCTGATCCGCAAAGCCGCCGCGCGCAGCTACGATGCTCTCTGGCAGGCCGTCGGAACCGTCTGTGACATCTTCTCCGATGAGGAATGCTACAACTACTTCAAAGCCGCAGGATATGAGGCCGATTAAACACGACACGCTCTAAGCGGGGAGATCGGCGTTCAAATTTGACCCCCCTCTCTGATTGTGCGGCGACTTCGACTTTCGAGGCAGAAGGTCGGGGCGAGAGCGGGGATGATTTGTGTGGAGACGATAGCGAAGGTCCGTCGGGACCATTTTGTGCACGACAAGGGCATCAAGCGGATCAGCCGGGGTTCGCCATGGAAAGCCGCCACCGGTCCGAGGCCCATGGCGGACGGCCTGTGCCGGAACTCGGTGCGGAAGATCCTGCGGTGCGGCGAGACGGCGTTCAGCTATGATCGGCCGGTGCAGCCACTTCCAAAGCTCGGGGCGTTTGTCGAGCGGCTCGAAGCGGTGCTGGAGGCGAACGAGAAGCGGTCGAGGCGGGATCGGTTCCGGCTGACGCGGGTCTTCGACGATCTCCGGCGCGAGGGTTATGAGGGCGGCTATGACAGCGTCCGGCGTTATGCCAGGCGGTGGCGGGAGACGCGGACGACCGGCGTGGCGAATGCCTTCGTGCCGCTGGTCTTCGCCCCCGGCGAGGCCTACCAGTTCGACTGGAGCCACGAGTTCGCCGTGATCGGCGGGGTGACGACCAAGATCAAGCTTGCCCACCTCCGCCTCTGCCACAGCCGGATGCGCTTCCTCACGGCCTATCCGCGCGAGACGCAGGAGATGGTGTTCGATGCCCACGACCGCGCGTTCGCATTCTTCGGCGGCGGCTGCACGCGGGGGATCTACGACAACATGTCGACTGCGGTCGATGCGATCCTGGTCGGCAAGGCGCGCCGCTTCAACCGACGCTTCGAGCGGGTGTGCTCGCATCACCTGGTCGAGCCGGCGGCCTGTTCGCTGGCGGCGGGGTGGGAGAAGGGTCAGGTCGAGAACCAGGTGAAGACGTCGCGAGACGGGTTCTTCAAACCGAGGATCCACGCCGCCGACCACGACGAACTGAACGCCATGCTGGAGGAGCGCATCGTCTGCCACGCCAAGTCGGCCCGGCATCCCGAGTTCAAGGACCGGACCATCTGGGAGGTGTTCCAGGAGGAGAAAGCGGCCCTGGTTCCGCATCAGGGGGCCTTCAAAGGCTTCCATGAGAAGACGGCGGCTGTCTCCAAGACCTGTCTCGTCAGCTTCGACCGCAACCGCTACAGCGTGTCGGCGACGGCGGTCGGGCGGCCGGTTCAGCTGCGCGTCCACGCGACGAAGATCGTGGGCCTGCAGGATGGTGAGGTCGTCGGCGAGCATGATCGCGTCTTCGGCCGCGACTGGACAATCTACGATCCATGGCACTACGTCCCGGTTCTGGAACGCAAACCCGGGGCGATCCGGAGCGGCGCGCCATTCAAGGCAATGGCTCTGCCGCCGGCGATGGCGAAGGTGCGGATGCGGCCTGCGCGAACCCCGGACGGCGATCGTCAGATGGTCGCGCTGCTTGTTGCCGCGCATGAGAATGGCCTGGATGCCGTTGAGGCGGCGTGCTGCAAGGCGCTCGACCCAGGGCCCCGAAGCGCCGACGCCGTTCTCAACATCCTCTCACGGCGCAGCCAGGCCGATGTCGCCGCGCCGATCGTCGCTCCCGCGCATCTGCAACTTCGCGAAGAGCCGATCGCCGATTGCGCCCGTTACGATCGCCTGATCACGGAGGCCCGCCATGGAGCGGCATGAATTGATCGGGTTGATGCGCGAGTTGAAGCTCTCGGGCATGCGGGCGGCCTATGACGACGTCATGCGGGCCGGTATTCAGCACCAGCGCAGTCCCGCCGAGATCCTCGGCGATCTGCTGAACGCCGAACTTGCCGAGAAAACCGCGCGCTCGATCCGATGCCAGATGAGCGACGCCCGCTTCCCGGTGATGA
>DATHRP010000112.1:0-3733 GCA_035465195.1 Afifellaceae bacterium
CGGGCTTCGCGGCGGGTCCTGGCGCACGTAGATCGCCGCGGCGCCGCGGAAGAAGTCCTCACCGACGATCATCACGGTCGCCGGGAACGTCGCCATCAGCGCTTCGACAAGCGAGACGGTGACATTGTTCCGGTAGACGGAAAAGCGCTTGGCCGACGGCATGCCGTCACGGCCGCGGACATCGTGCGGGATCGCCGCGTCGGGGTCGAGCAGCGCGCCGGCGAATGCGGCCTGGTCGCTAGGCCGCGGCATGGCTCGGTTCCGCGCGGACACGGTCGATGATCGCCTCCGCCTGCTGCGCCTCGGAGAACAGCACGGGCCATTCGGGGACATCGTTATCCCACTCGATCAACGTCGGCGTGACGCCGCAGCGTTTGAGCGCGCGATGGTAGAGCTGCCACACAGGGTCGATGACCGCCCGGTCGTGAGCGTCGATCAAAAGCGGATAGCCGGCCTCGTCCTCGTCCTCCGCGTGACCGCCGAGATGGATCTCGCCGACATGGCCGACCGGGAACGTGTCGATGTAGAACTCCGGGCTGAAGCCGTGATTGGTCGCCGAAACGAAGACATTGTTGACGTCGAGCAGCAGGCCGCAGCCGGACCGCTCGGCGACACCCTTCATGAAATCGGTCTCGGTCATCGTGCTGGTCTCGAACACGACGTAGGTCGACGGGTTCTCGATCAGGATCTGCCGGCCGAGCGCGTCCTGCACCTGGCCGACATGGCGGGCGACCCGCGCGAGTGTTTCTTCAGTGTAGGGCAGCGGCAGCAGGTCGTTCAGGAACGTCGTGTCATGGGTCGACCAGGCCAGGTGCTCCGACACGAGGCCGGGCTGGTAGCGGTCGACGAGGTTTTTCAGGCGGGCAAGGTGATCGGTATCGAGCGGCTTTTCCGCCCCGATCGAAAGGCCGACGCCGTGAAGCGAAAGCGGGTAAAGCTCGCGGATCCGCGTCAGCCAAGCATGCGGCGGCCCGCCGGCACACATATAGTTTTCAGGATGGACCTCGAACCAGCCGATATCCGGACCGGTTTCAAGGATTTCCCGGTAGTGGTCGGCCTTGAGGCCGACCCCCACGCGGGCGGGGATCGGCCGGATCTCCGGACCAAGTCCGTCGGACATCGGACGTTCAACGTTTTCGGTCATGGTCCGTTTCCTCTGTAGCTGAGGGTCGTGAGAGGCGCTCAGGAGGGCAGGTCGCGATCGAGTTCGGTCAGCGAACCCATGCGGTCCCCGGGCAGTTCCATGGTCGTGCAGGTGCCCTTGGCAACGGCCTTCCAGGCATTGCCCTGATAGTCGACCGTCGACGTACCGGCACAGGTCGTGCCCGCGCCGGCCTTGCAGTCGTTCTTGCCGGCAAGCGCCACGCCGTAGCACTTTTCGGTCTCCTGGGCCTGCGCGGCGCCGCTCAGCGAAACGGCGCTGACAGCTGTCGCGACTGCGCCGGCCAGGGCAAGTGCGGTCATGGATTTGGTGGTAGTGGACATCAATCGATCCTCTCATTGGGGTTTGAACTGACGACGACGCCTCCGCCGTGTCACGAGAGGAAACCTGTCAATTCGACAGTTCAATTGGAAATAACATGTCCGCGACGCTGAATTGCACAACGGATAACGGGACCGTGAGATTCACCCCGCCCGAACGCCAAGCGCAACGCCACGTGCGGAGAAGCGCACGCCGCCCGGGAAAAATCACAGAAATGAAAACGGAAAAGTCGATCCGCCCGCCCTGCACATGGGGGCGACAGGCATTGGGCGGGCGGATCTTTTGACGCAAGCCCGCAAACACGGAAGCGGGTCTGCCAGACCATTAAAATGGTACGCCGCGACCCAAATGACGAATCACAGAAAGGTTACCGACTGGGAAAGCCGCAAATTGCAACATCGGACCGGAAGAACCCTGAGATTTTTGCATTTATTGCGTGTTTTCGCCCTGCAACGACATAATAATTCGTCCGATCCGATTTTGGCGCTTGCCCAACAGCGCAAAATTTGCGAGTGTCGCCCCGAAAAAGGACAGGTATGCTGTCCTAAAATGCGGTTTCGCAGTTTATCGCTGACCTGTTGCAGCCGATGCGCTAGACTGGCCGGCGATGGCGACTTCGAAACCTTCACCCTGAACGGATTGCCTTCCGGACGGGGTTGCTCAGGCCCGGCCTGAACTTTGCGAACAAAGAGCTGAGGTGCGTCGCACCAGTGCTCGAGCCGCATTTCGGATGCGACCCGGCTAGGGGACGGGTGCCCCGAGCGAAAGGCGCCCCGGCGCCCGCGGCAGGTTTCGTGAAGGCGCCAGGCGATCCGGCGGCGGCATGCCGGACGAGACAGAAGCGCCGGCGCCAAGCCGGCCCGAGACGGACGAGTGAGGGTGGTCGACATGACGATTGATACCAGGACCGGTTCAATGCGTGATCAGCGGGCGGCAACTGCCCGCACGGCGTTCGAACGTGCCCGTCGCCTCAAATCGTCGGGCTCCCGGCAGGCCGTTGCCGGCCTCTACGACCGTCGCAACGACCGCGACGCGTGCGGCGTCGGCTTCATCGCCAACCTGAAGGGCGAGCGATCCCGCTACATCATCGAAAGCGGCCTGCAGATCCTGGAGAACCTCACCCATCGCGGCGCCACGGGCGCCGACCCGCTGATGGGCGACGGTGCCGGCATGCTGCTGCAGATCCCGCACGAATTCTTCGTCCGCGAATGCGCAAAGGACGGTATCGATCTGCCCGCCGCCGGCGAATACGGCGTCGGCTGGTTCTTCATGCCCCAGGACGAGGCTCTGAGGCGTCATTGCGAGGAGATCGTCGAACAGACCGCGGCCGCCGAAGGACAGAAGTTCCTCGGCTGGCGCACCGTGCCGGTCGACAACTCGAAGCAGTCCAAGGCCGTGATCGCGGCCGAGCCGGTCCACCGCCAGGCCTTCATCGCGCGCGGCGACCTGTTCGGCGCCACCGATGACAATGCGTTCGAGCGGCGGCTCTTCATCCTCCGCAAGGTGATCTCCAACATCATCCACAAGGAGACAGACGGCGTCGACAACGGATTCTACATCCCGTCGCTGTCGTCGCGCACCATCATCTACAAGGGCATGTTCCTGGCCCACCAGCTCGGCGAATATTATGCCGACCTGCACGATCCGGAATTCATTTCAGCCATGGCGCTGGTCCATCAGCGGTTTTCGACCAACACCTTCCCCTCGTGGAAGCTGGCGCATCCCTACCGCATGGTCGCCCACAATGGCGAAATCAACACGCTGCGCGGCAACGTGAACTGGATGGCGGCGCGCCAAGCGTCCGTGTCCTCGCCGCTGTTCGGCGACGATATCGAGAAGCTCTGGCCGATCTCCTACGAAGGCCAGTCCGATACCGCCTGCTTCGACAATGCGCTCGAATTCCTCACGATGGGCGGCTACGAACTTGCCCACGCGGCGATGATGCTGATCCCGGAAGCCTGGGCCGGCAACCCGCTGATGGATGAGGAGCGCCGCGCATTCTACGAATATCACGCGGCCCTGATGGAACCGTGGGACGGCCCGGCGGCGGTCGCCTTTTCCGACGGCCGCCAGATCGCCGCCACACTGGACCGCAACGGCCTGCGGCCGGCCCGCTATCTCGTCACCGACGACGACTATGTCATCATGGCGTCGGAAGCTGGCGTCCTGCCGGTCGACGAGGCGAAGATCGTCTCCAAGTGGCGGCTGCGGCCCGGCAAGATGCTCCTGATCGACCGTGAAGAAGGCCGC
>DATHRP010000113.1:0-2858 GCA_035465195.1 Afifellaceae bacterium
CGCGAATATCGCTGCACGGACACGCTCCGGCAGCCGCTCGATCGCCTGCGGCGCGAGAATATCGTTGTAGATGTCCCGCAGCGTCGCACGGAAATTGCCGCCCGGCTGTCGTCGGTCCTGCACCTCAGTCGGCATCGAGGCAGAGGCCTTCCCGGGCAAGGACGGCGCCGGGGAAAGACTTGCGGGCATCGGCTTCGATTTGCTCAAGGGTCTTGTCGTCATGCTCGAGCCGGTGATGGTAGATCACGTATGTGCCGACATTCGCTTCGGCGCACAGCCGGCCGCCATGTTGCCATGTCGAGTGGCCGTAGCCGATGAAATGGGGCAATTCGGCGTCGGTGTAAGTCGCGTCGTATATCACAATATCGGCACCGTTTATGAACGCCAGGAGCGCCGGGTCCAACACCTTGCCGATATGTTCCGTGTCGGTGACGTAGCAGATGGCGCGATCGTCGTAATTCACGCGGTAGGCGACCGCACCGCCGGGATGGTTAAGCATCATCGTGCCGATCACGATCCCGTCACCGATGTCGAGCGAATCCCCGGGCCTGAAATCGTGATAATCGATTGCCGCGGACATGCATGTCGGCGGGACGGGGAAGAAGGGCGGCTTCATAAAGGCCGAAACCATCTCCTCGCAGGTCATGATTCCGGCGAGATGCCCCGCCCAAATGCCGATCCTGGCGGCCTCGTCGTGGACCGGCGAGAAGAATGGCAGGCCGATTATGTGGTCGTAGTGGCAGTGGCTGAAGAACATGTCCAGCTTGCGCACGCCCTGCTTGCGCAGCGCCCGGCCCGCCGGAAAAGCGCCGGTTCCGGCGTCGAACACGAGCACACGCTCGCCGCAGCGCATCTCGACGCAACAGGTGTGGCCGCCGACGCCGACATGGGCCGACGAGGAGGCGGGCAGGCTGCCCCTGACACCCCAGAACCTGACGCTGAACGTCGGTGCCGCCATCGCCTTTTCGAGCCCCTTCCTTACCGGCAATCCGCTCGATACGCCTGTCCGCTACCTGGCGCCCTGGTTGCGCTTGGCCTCCGCCAGTTCCATCGTCGTCGCGCTCAGCCTGTCCGCCAGGGAGCGCATGATCTCGATCCCCATCTGGGGAAACTGCGCAATGAGCTGGAGAAACTGCTCCTTGCGGATCCTGAGCGTCTTCACCTCGCCCAGCGCCTTGATCGACGCGGTTCTCGGCACGTCGCACAGGATGGCGATCTCGCCGATGATCTCGTTATTGCCGAGTTCGGCGACCGTCACCTGACCGTCCGGCGAATCGACCATGACCGCTACACGCCCCTCCAGCAGGACGAAGGCTTCGGCTCCGATCTCGCCCTGGCGCATGAGCATCTGGCCTTCCTGGAACGTGACATGCTCGGACGTAAAGGCCAGCAGTTTCAGCTTCGCCGGTTCGATGCGCGAAAAAAGCGGAATGCGCCGAAGCATCTCCACTTCCGTGTTCAACTGGTTCAACGCTACGTTCCTCCGGTCTCCGGTTCGGGAACCGCCGTTCAGGCCGGTTCCGCGACCGTTTCTTCGCCGCCTCGCGCAGGTTCGCTTGTCCGGCGGCTTCGTGTCAAAGCCCCTTTGTCGAATTCAAACACGGAATCGAAGTGGTCCGCCAGATCGGGGCTGGCCAAAACCCAGACCACACCGAAACCCCGGCCCTCGCCGCGCCTGGCAAGTCGCAGCACCTCGTCGATGATGCGGCGCTGGCCGTCGGTGCCGAGCGCCGTCAGCGCGCGGTTCACGACCAGCAGGTCGGGGCGCTTGATGAGGGCGCGGGCGAGCGCGAGCTTCTGCCGCTGGGCGATCGACAAGCGCTTGCCGCCGCTCCCCGCGTTGAAGCGCAGGCCCAGCCTGAATATGTCGCCCTTGAGATCGAGGGCATCCAGCGTCGTGTTGAGCAGCGCGTCGACCTGCTCGACGGCCTCGGCCAAGCCGGAGGCGATACGTCCGAACAGGATGTTGTCCTGTACAGAAGCGCCCGGATTGTACTCGGCCGGATCGTAGAAGGCGAACGCGTCCTTGAGCTCTTCCGGCAGGTTCTCGGAGAACCGGCGGCGCGCGTCGACGATCCTGGCCTTGAGGTCGTCGTCGAGCAGGCCGAGACGATGCTGCGGCTCGACATAATCGAATGCCAGCCTGAGGAACTTCGACTGGTCGTCCGGATCGGCGGTGGCGAAGACCTGGTTCGCAGTCCGCGAAAGCGCTGCCTGGTAGTCGGGGATCTCGTCCGCCTGCATCAGGTTGAGCTGGTCGAGCAGCGGGTTCCCGGGCTCAAGGCCGGCAAACAGTTCCACCACCGTCTCCGCGATCGCCCGCCCGATATTGTAGAGGATGGCATCGAGTTCGTTCTCGGCGAGGATACGCCGCATATAGGGGCGGCTCGTCGGGTCCATCCGCGAGATCGCACTTTCGAGGATGCTACCGAAGACCAGGTTCTCCAGGATGCTGGCGTGCTGGCTGTAGCGGTCGGGATCGAACGGATCGACGAAGTTCTGGATGCTCGAGCCATCGAGCCGGCGGCGGAACTCGCTTCGTGCGTCCAGCAGCCGCCGCTGCAGATCGTCGTCCTCCTCGGTGTCGATCGACGTGCGCAGTCCGAGACGGATAACGTCGTCCTCCAGGTCGACGCAACCGAGCACTTCCCGGATTTTCCGGTCGAGTTCTTCCGGACCGTCGACGCCGGCGGCCCGGTAATCGATCCAGTCGCCCTCGCTGTCATATTCCATGTTGCCGGTCAGCCGCGACTCGGTCAGGCGCAGATAGCGCTCATAATCGCTTTCAGCAGGCAGTGCAGGCGGCATGTGATTGAGGCCGTAGAGCACGCAGTCGCGCAGTTCGCCCTGCGGGACGA
>DATHRP010000114.1:0-6656 GCA_035465195.1 Afifellaceae bacterium
ATTCCGCCGGCCAAGTTCGCGCCGCTCGGCGGGGTCGCGGTCATTGCCGACAGCACCTGGGCGGCGATCAAGGACCGCGACGCGCTGGTCATCGAATGGGAAGACGGACCGCACGCCGGCTTCAACACCGGGACCTACCGCGAGGAACTGCAGGCTTCCGCCGACGCTCCGGGCAAGGCGGTACGCGACCAGGGTGACGCCGAGACGGCGCTTGCCGGCGCGGCGAAGGTGTTCAGCCGCAGCTACTACCAGCCGCATCTCGTGCATGCGCCGATGGAGCCGCTGGCCGCGGTCGCCAACGTGGCGGACGGCAAGGCTGAGATCTGGGCCCCGCTGCAGAGCCCGTCGGTCGCCCGCGAGGACATGGCTGCGGCGCTCGGCATGGCCTACGAGGACCTGACTGTCCACGTGACGCTGCTCGGCGGCGGCTTCGGCCGCAAGTCGAAGGGCGACTTTGCCACCGAGGCGGCGCTGTTGTCGCAGAAGATCGGCGCGCCGGTGAAGGTGCAGTGGACGCGCGAGGACGATATCCGTCACTCGTTCTACCACACCACGTCGGTGGAGAAGATCGACATCGGCCTCGATGCCGACAACAGGCCGGTCGCCTGGCGTCACCGCAGCTTCGTCACCTATGTCGCGACCGTCGTCCACGCCAAGGTGGAGAGTGACGGAACGGTCCGGGTGCCGGAAGTGCATGTCGCGGTCAATTGCGGCTTCGCCGCCAATCCGGAACGCATCCGTTCGCAGATGCAGGGCGCCTGCGTGTTCGCCATGTCGGCGGCCATGTACGGCGGCATCACCTACGAGGACGGGCGCGTCGTGGAGAGCAATTTCCACGATTACCAGATGGTGCGCAGCGACAACTTCCCGGAGATCGTGCACACCCACATCGTGCCGCATCCCTTCGAGGTGCATGCGACGGGCGTCGGCGAACCGGGCGTGCCGCCGTTCATTCCGGCGCTGACCAACGCGATCTTCAACGCGTCGGGCAAGCGGATCCGCGACCTGCCGATCGGCGACCAGCTCGCCTGAGCGGCGGAACGTCGGCCTGAAACGACGGCGGGGGCTTCGGCCCCCGCTTCTTCATGCGGCCGTGCCGGGCCAGAACGCTTTCGCGATGACCAAGGCGATCAACAGCCAAATGACGACAACGACGGCCGCGCCGGCAATGCTGCGGGGCCGTCCTGTCCTTGCCGCCGCCTTCTCCCTGAATTCAGCCATGAGCGATGCCGGGATCATCCGCACCACGGCGAATATTCCAAGCGGCACGAGGAGCAGATCGTCCAGATATCCGAGAACGGGTATGAAATCCGGTATCAGGTCGATCGGACTCAGCGCGTAGGCCGCGACGGCGAGCGCAAGCACCTTCGCCGGCCACGGCACGCGCGGATCGCGGGCGGCGATCCAGACCGCCAGGACATCGCGCGTCAGCGCCGCCGCCCAGCGTTTCAGGCGCGGAAAAAACGCTTTTGGCTCAGCGGACAAGCCCTAGCCTTTCATGCCATTCGGCAATGCTTTCCTCCGGATATCCGCCGAAGGTCCTGTCGCCGTCGCGTACGCATGGTTCGACCCAACCCGGCTTTGAGTCCAGCATCAGGTGGGTGCGCTCCGGCGGCACGGGAAGCTCGGTATCGATCGCCGAGGCGTGCGGGTGCATGAGCTCCGGCCAGCGCGGGTCCCAGAGCCAGAGCTGACTGCCGCAGGTGCCGCAGAACTTGCGTTCCGCCGGGCTTTCGCCACCCTCCATCCGGGCATGGTATGAGCGTATGTTTTCCTCGCCTTCGATCTTCAGCGTCTCGAAGCGGGCGCTCAGGTTGATGGCGAAGCCGCCGGCGCCGGCGGTCTTGCGGCATATGCCGCAATAGCAGAGATTGAACGGGTAGGGATGCGGCGAGTCCACGGTGAACGTCACCGCGCCGCAATGGCAGGAACCTTCCAGCAGCATGTCGTGATCCTCCTTGACCGGTCGGGCCGGCCGGGAAGGTCAGCCGTCAGCCGGCGCGCCGATCATACCAGACAAGCAGCCGTCCGTTTTCGGAGACATGCTCGCTGGCGACGATTTTCGCGCGCTCGCCGAGGACCGCGAGGAGCGCCTCTTCGGTGTAATCGGGGAAGATATCTTCGCGCAGCGCCAGCAACCGCTGCACCATCGGGTCGCTCTTCGGCGGGAACTCGATGATGCCGGTCGGCGCCAGGCCGGTGAGCCAGTCGATCGCCATCGACAGCGGCACGTTGCGGCCGATCACGATGTGATGGATGAAGGCGAGCGCCACCAGCGCGTCGGCGTTGCCGCGCTCACCCAGGCCCTTGCGTTCGCGTTGCGCCCAACCCTGGGCCGGGCTCGGATTGGCGGCGTCGAGCCAGAGCGGCAGGAACGGCCGGCCCGACTTGGCGAATCGGTCGAAGGCGATGTCGAGCGCGCCATGGTCGTAGTCGAAGCCGACGACATAGCCGGCGCCGGCATCGAGCGCGGCGTCGGAATAGTCGCCGGTGTTGCAGCCGATGTCGAACATCAGGCCCGGCTTCACCTTCGAGACCATGTCCTTGACGAAGTCGCGCTTGCGCTCGGCTTCGCTGCGCTCGTAGCTGTTGTGCTGCGCATAGTCGCCCCAGACGGTCGGCGCCTTCGGCGGCTGCATTTTGGCGATGTAGCTGCGCAGGCCCATCAGCATGCCGAGGAAGGACTGGCGCGGCAGGCGGGTCGCCCTGACGGCGTCGTCCGTCTTGCGGCCGCCGCCGATCGCCTTCTTCTGCAGCGCCGCCTGCATCACGACATGGGTGAAGACCGTCCAGGACATGCGGTTGCGCAGGCTGAGCAGCGGCGCCATGTCCTCCGGGCTGATGCCCTCCAGGCTGCCGCGGAACCAGGGGTTCGGCGGCGTCTCCAGCAGGTGCCAGAACAGCAGCGGATTGAGGAACTGCATGCAGAACTGGCGGTGGCCGGTCCACAGTTCGCCGTCCTCGTAAGGGTGCAGCGACAGGTGATCGATGAAGACCGGCTTCGTGCCGATGAACTGCACGTTATAGGCGGTCGCGTCGCTCAGCGTGAAGCCGGCGTCCAGCGCCTCCAGGTGAAGGTCGAGATGAAGCAGCGCGGCCGCGCGGTGCGCAGCGAAGCTCCATTCGTATGGATAGGAGAGGAATGGGATTCGCGGATGTTCCAGGATATGGTCGGCGCCGGCGGCGATATCGGCGCTGCCTTGCGGCAGGTCCCCGGCATCCAGTTCGGTCAGGTCGAGAAGCAACCCCTTGCGGGCCAGCCTGTCGTAGACACCGGCGTCCCGTGCGGCTTCGAAGGCTCGCGTGTTCGCCCCGGTCACGGTCCTGAAGACCCGACCCGCGCTCAGGAAGACCCGGCCGCCGGGGTCGCGAAACGAACCCGGGTCGATCTCGGCGGCGTTGTTGCGCATTGGAATGTCCCGTCCCTGTCCCGTGTCATCCCGGCTGCGCCAGGCCGGATGGCCGCGCCGCGGGAACGGAAAAGAGATAGACACGAAAGCTTGAAATTCTTCTAATCGGGAACGGAGATCGCCGCGACCGGCGGCCCCGCATTCAGGCCTTCGACTGCTTGGCCTCGTCCTGGCTGTCGTCGACAACGACGTCGCCTGCACCCTTGTGGCGCCCGAAATAGGCCTTCACACGGTCGATATAAGTGCGGGCGAAGAACAGACCGCCGGCCACCGCGCCGATGATGCCCTGCAGGATGATGCTGCCGGTGCCCGGGTCGAGATAGGCGAACGCCGATCCGGAAAAGGTGAAATAGGCAATCGCCGATAACGCGATCAGGTCTCTCTTGCGCATGACGCCTCGTCCTTCGCTTCCGGTTGCCGCGCCGGTGCGGGCGGAACCGCTTTGATCGTTGGCCGGACTCCTATTTTATGTTCGTTGATAAAAGAATAATCCCCGTGCCTCCGCTTTATATTAATGCGGTATTAATCGTGCCTGCCTAGTTTGAGAAAAGGCCTTCCATGGCCGTGTAAATTTCTGATTTATACTATTCGTTAACCATGGCTCCAGACGGTACGCTACCCTCCAGACTGCTGCGTTTCTCGCAGACGCCCGTTGGTGGCTTCACGGTCGGCCTGCTGGTCTTCCTGGCGTCGCTTGCGAACTTCCTGACCTTCTCCTCCTACCCGGCGTTCCGGCCGGAGGTCGGCCTCGTCGTGCTGCTGCTTGCCGCCGTTGCCGCACTGGCGGCGCTGGCCTTCAAGGCGGCCGGCCGGCTGGGACGGCTGACCCTCGTCGCGCTCCTCGTCTTCCTGGCGTTCGATCTCAATTCGCGCAGCCAGTACGACATCCTCGTCGCAGCGGTCGCGCTGCTCATGCTGCGCGACTATTCGCTGCCTATCCTGGGCGTCATGGCCTGCACGGTACTCCTCAGCAAGTCCGTGCTGCTCGTCGGCGACCATGACATGACCTCCGCCGCGCATGCGATCGAGGTGAACGAAAGCGCTGAGCCGTCGGCGGGGCGCGGCGACCTGCCTGCATTGTTGCATCTGGTGCTGGATGCGCATATCGGCGTCGAGGCTTCGGCAGGCGAGGGGGCCGGGCTCACGCAGACCGGCGACGCCATCAGGCAGTTCTACGACCGCAACGATTTCCGGCTGTTCGGCGGCGCCTATTCCATTCACCGTCGTACGTTGAATTCGCTGCAGGCGGTTTTGAACGGCAACCGCGACGTCGCGCTCTACGGCAACGTGCTCGGGCTGCATCTGGACACCAACCGCTATTTCAACGTTCTGGCGGAGCGCGGATACCGGATCGATGTGCTCCAGACCGACTGGATCGACTATTGCGCCGGCAGGGGGGTCGTCTCCTGCCGGGAGTGGAAGAGTGCCGATCCGCGTCCGCTGCTGGCCGCACCGTTGACCGTCAGCGAAAAGGCGACGGTGCTCGCGGCGCAGTTCTTTTCACTGTCGCGCATCGTCAGCGGCAGCGGGGCGCTCTACGATGATCTGGCGGCGGCCGCGCAGGCTCGGGGCGTACCGCTTCCGCCGCTGCTCCTGGAGGACAAGTCGCTGACCAGCACGCTGGTTGCGGCTTCGGAGTTCGACGCGCTGATCGACGATCTCAGGACAGCGGAACCGGGCACGGCCTATTTCGCCCATATCCTGCTTCCGCACCAGCCGTTCGCGCTGGGCCGAAATTGCGCGGTCCGGCCGCTGCGGGAGTGGCAGGTCCAGGTCTCCGACTTCGCGGCCGTTGCGGAGCGCAAGGCCGCCTATCTGGAACAGGTGCTGTGCACGCAGAAGAAGATCCAGGCGGCGCTCGACGCGCTGGCCGCGTCGCCGGCCGGCGGCAACACCATCGTCGTCATCCACGGCGACCACGGGTCGCGGATAACCGCCCACGAACCGTTCGTCGACAATGACGGGCGCTTCACCGACCAGGACGTGGTCGATTCCTACTCCACGCTGTTCGCCGTCAGGGCGCCCGGCATGGAGGCCGGCTACGACGGCCGGCGCCTGCCGATCCATCTCATCCTTTCCGGACTGGTCGCGTCCGGTTTCACCGGGATCGACGGCGGTCTCGCGCCGGACTTCCGGCACACGATCGTCATGGAAAATGAACACTGGGTGCCGGTCGAGGTGCGTGACCTGCCCGAGACCTGGACCGGCCCCTGAACCAAACGATGAACTGCCCGGCGGGCTCTACCGCCTGACCACCACCTCGTAGCCCGGCTCCTCCGGCTCGTCGTCGACCATCCCGGCCGGGAAGCCCGGCGCGCGGACGTCTGCGCCCGTCGCCTCCTCCAGCCGGCGGATGATGTTGGGCGAGAATTCGCGGCTGCCGTAGCGCGCCTCGCCGTCCTTGAAGATCGAGATCATCAGCGGGTTGAGTTCCAGCGGTACGCCGGCGCGGTCGGCGATCGCCTGGAACAGGCCGATATCCTTCGAGACCAGGTCCATGGTGAAATTGATGTCGCGGCTGCCGTTCAGGATCACCTGGCTCTCGGTCTCGTGCACGAAGGAATTGCCGGAGGAGATGCGGATCGCCTCGTAGGTGGTGGCAAGGTCCATGCCGGCGCGCTCCGCCGTCACCAGCGCCTCGCAGAGCGACAGCAGGTTTGCGGTGGCGAGATAGTTGGTCACCACCTTCAGCACCGAGGCCGTGCCGAGCGGCCCGGTATGCAAAATGCGCCGGCCCATGGTCGTCAGCACCGGCAGGATGCGCTGGAACACCGGCCGGTCGCAGCCGGCGAAAATGGAAATGTTTCCGGTCGCGGCGCGATGGCAGCCGCCGGAGACCGGGCAGTCGACAGGGTCGGCGGCCCTGGCGATCACCAGCGCGCCAAGCCGCTTGACCTCGGCCTCGTCGGTGGTGCTCATCTCCGCCCAGATGCTTCCGGGCTTCAGCCCGGCGAGCACGCCGTCTTCGGCTTCCAGCACCGCAGCGCTTGCCGCCGGGCTCGGCAGGCACGTGATCACCAAGTCGACGGTCTCGGCCATCGCCTTCGGACTGTCCGCCCATTTCGCGCCGCCCACGAGCAGAGGTTTGGCCGCGGTGCGATCGAGATCGCGGACTGTCAGGTCGTGGCCGTTGCGCAGCAGGCTGCCGGCCAGCTTGCCGCCGACATTGCCGAGCCCGATGAAGCCGATGTTCATGGCGATGTCCTCCCTCAGCCTCCTACCCTGGCCGGGGACGTTCCGTCCGTT
>DATHRP010000115.1:0-11600 GCA_035465195.1 Afifellaceae bacterium
GGGCTGTGTCCAGTCGGTCGACTGGGCGTTGGCCCGGCCGGGCACCAGTGCGGCCGCGGTGGCGCCGACGCCGGCGGCACCGGCGGCGAAGAAAAATGACCGGCGCGACAGGCCCGGCGCCATGTCGTCGCGAGTTCCGTCGATCCTGGTCGGCTTGAGATCGTTCTTGTCCATCGCGTTTCTCCTTCGTCAGGTCTGTCCGCTGGTCGTCCGCCAGCCGGGAAAAGCCTAACACCGGGGAAACGGCGCTTTGATATGGGTAGGTCTTGGGGGTTTTATGGGGCCGAACCCCATATCACTGCAGCGACAGCAGGTGGCTTCTGAGGTTCACGCCGCGGCTGCGGATGCCGAGTTTCCGGCGGATATTGTTGCGGTGGAAGTCGATGGTGCTCGTCTCGCGCGACAGCGCGCTGGCGATATCCTTCGTGGTGCGCCCGGCCATCACCATCTGGGCGATTTCCGCTTCCGTCGGCGTCAGGCATTCGAAGGCGCTGACCAGCCGGTCGGCGAAAGCGGAGGTGATCTGCTCGAGGCCCGCTCCGGCGAGATCCAGGTAGGACCGGTCGGGCTCGCGTTCGCCGACACTCTTGCCGAGGCTCGCGATATGCGGAAGGACCAGGCTCTTGATCTGCCGCATCACCTGTTCCTCGAACTCGATCCGCGAGGCTTCCAGGCTGGACAGCACCGCGCGCAGCGCCGCATTTGCGTCCTCGAGATCGCGCTCGCGTCGGCGCAATTCCTCTTCGACCCTGCGGCGGCGGAGATTTTCCTGCCTGAGGGCGCGGTTGGCCTCCGACAGGTCGCGGGTCCGCTCGTCCACCCGCTCTTCCAGTTCGGCGAGATGGCGCTGGAGGCGTTCCTCCGCCCGCGCGCGGCGCGCCGCTTCGGCAAGCAGCGCCAGGTCGCCCTCGATCAGTCCGCGGATCTCGCGCAGCAGTTCGCGGTAGCGGACGGCCTTCTCGTTGTCGCGCCGGTCGAGCACGCAGATGGTGCCGAACTGGGTCCCGTCGGGCCAGGTCAGCGGATAGCCGATGTAGAAAGACATGCCGTGGTCCAGGTCCTGGTTGTCGCACCAGTCCTCGTCCTTGTGGGCATCGCGCACGACCAGTTCGCCGTCGTTGCGGAGCACGGCGTAGCAGTAGAGCTTGCTGTTCAGCTCGAACGACTGTCCGACCTCGTAGGGATTGCCGTCGGTCCGGCTGGCAATGAAGACGGAGTGATCGGGCGGGTCGGTCTTCATGATCAGGCTGGCCGGAACCTCGGCAAGGCGCGCCGTCAGGTCGATGACGCGCTGCCATTTGGCCACCATGGCATCGGGGATGGCGGGCTTGCGCTCGGCCATGCGGATACTCCGGAAGATCCCGTGCGGAAGATCATAGCCGATCGGCGAAGGACTGCAATCCGGCGCGGGCATTGCCGCCCCGGCGGGTTATTTCAGACCGAGATGATCTGGGCGCCCGCCGCCCGGGCAAGCGGCGCCGGCTCGGTGCGGAACAGCGAGTTCGCCTTTCCCGCCGCCGCCCAGATGGCATCGTGGGCCAGCAGGTCCTCGTCCATGTAGGTGGCGACCGGCGTGGTGGAACCGATCGGCGCGACGCCGCCAATGGCGAAGCCGGTCTCGGCGCGGACATAGTCGGCGTCCGGCCGCTGCAGCTCGCTGCCGATCACGCCGGCAACCTTGTCGAGGTCGACGCGGTTGGCGCCGGAAACCAGCAGCAGCACCGGGCGTCCGTTGTCCGCGCGTTTGAAGATGAGCGACTTGACGATCTGCGCGACGGCGCAGCCGCAGGCCGCCGCCGCCTCTTCGGCCGTGCGTGTGCTTTGCGGCATTTCCAGTATGGAGATGGCGAGCCCCGCCTTTTCCGCGGCGAGTTTGACCCGGTCCTGTGAGCGCACTGATCCTCTCCGTCAGATTGTTGCCGCAATAATATGGACCCCTTAGCGTCTATGGACGTCCGGCGCGGATGTCCATCTCCGATTGCGATGAATTGGCTGTTGGCGGTGCAACTGCCCGTTCCCGGGTTGAGTATGGGGCGAATCCCGATGAGCAGTGAAAAGGCCAACACCGTGCACGACCTGCAGTCCGCCATCCAGACCGTCAGGCTGGAACAGGCGCGGCAGGACGATGCGCTGGAAGACCTGCGCGAAGCCGAGCGCACCCGGCTTACCATGCTGGAGGAGGCGCTTGCCGGCGTCTTCGACGATGTGCCGGAAAGCCATCGCGACCTGGCGCTGTCGATCCTGCCCGGCGATCCGCCGCGCTACTGGATCGACGCCACGGCCTATGTGGTGATGGCGCGCGACAAGCGAACCTATCGCTTCGTCAAGGACACCAGGCTCGGCCGCACCATCCTCTACGAGGGCGAGGACGTGGAGGGCGCCGCCGACGCCGTGACGCGCTATGTCGCCGAGCGGATCGTCGAGAAGCAGCGGGCGTCGGAGGAAAGCTGGGTCATCCAGCACAACCGCAGCCACCGCAAATCGCGGAAAAGCCAGGCCGAGCCGGAACCACCGCGCGCCGCATCCGTGCTGCTCAATTTCCTGGTGTTCGCGCTCGGCATGGTCGCCGGCGCCGGCCTGCTTCTGGCCTATGCCTGGACCGTCATCGAGTGAGCGAGAATTCCGTCCTGGCCTTGTCGACGATTTCACCCCCGGCGTCGTAGCCGCGCTGCGTCACCGTCAGCGTATAGCCGTCTCCGGCCGGCGCGATGTCGTGCAGCGCATAGCCGCCCGACTTCGGTCCGCCGGTGGTCGGTCCGCTGGCCGCCGGCACGCCGACGACGGGGATCGGATAGGTCGGCCCCTGGATCGCGGTCATCGAGGGGACATGATCATGGCCGTGCAGGACCAGTTCGGCGCCGGCCTTGCGGATCATCGCCCGCAGGCGGCGACCGTCCGTCAGCCTTCTGTGGGCGCGCCGGTAGTCCAGCAGCTTGGGCGGATGATGGATGAGGACGATGCGGAAAAGTCCTTCTTTTCCGGTCTCTTCCAGCAGATCCTTCAAGGCCGACGTCTGCCTGCTGCCGACCCGGCCGGTGGCCATGAACGGCATGGTGGGCACGGCGGTGGAAATACCCAGAAGCGCGATCCCGTCGATCCGGCGCAGGAACGGAAACGTCACCGGGATGCGGTCGGGAAACCGGTCGTCGGACATCCATTTCGCCCAGAGCCGGCAATAGATCCGGTCGGCGAACGGCACGTAGGCGTCGTGGTTGCCGGGAATGGCCGTCACGCGGTCGCCGTCGCCCAGCGATTGCAGCCATGCGGCGGCGTTCTCGAACTCGCCGGGCAGCGCCACGTTGGTGAGATCGCCGGTCACGGCGACATGGTCCGGCTCGGCCGCCTCCATGTCGGCGACCAGCCGGTCGAGGCTTTCCGACGTCATGGCGTGTGCCCGGTTGCGCCGCCAGTTGATGTAGCCGATCGCCCGCTTGGACAGCAGTTGCAACAGTTCGGGCGCTGGAACCGCGTTCAGGTGGACGTCCGACAGGTGGGCGATGCGGATCATGGGAGAGGCGGGTTGCGTGTTCGCTCGGCTGGTTGGGGACGGGCAAAGCCTGTATAGGCAAACGATGAGCCCGCCAAGTCGTTCCGGTCCTTCATTTTCACCACGTCGCGTCGTCCGGCGGCTGGTCTTCGGCGTCGGCCGTTTCAGCCGCGGCATGACGCTCGGCGTGCGCGGCATGCTGCTGAAGGACGAAACGATCGTGCTGGTGCGCCACACATACCTGCCGGGCTGGTACCTGCCGGGCGGCGGGGTGGAGCCCGGCGAAAGCCTTGTCGAGGCGCTCGAGCGGGAACTGCGCGAGGAGGCGGGGGCGCTGCTCCGGTCGCCGGCCGACCTGTTCGGCGTCTACCGCAACGGCCGCTCCGACGCGCGCGACCATGTCGCCCTGTTCGTCTGCCGCGAATGGCATCAGCCGAAGCCGCCCCGGGTGCCGAACCTGGAAATCCGCGATTGCCGGACGTTCAGCCTCGACGCGCTGCCGCCGGACGCGACGCCCGGCACGCGGGCGCGGATCGAAGAGGTGTTGGCCGGGCATCCGCCGACCACCGACTGGTAATCCGCGCGTGTCTATTCCGGCAGGCCTTCCGCCGGAAACCGGTCGCGGTCGTGCGGCTTGTCGAGGATCAGTGCCGGGCCGACCGGTACGATGCCGCTCGGATTGATCGTCTCGTGGCTCATGTAATAGTGCCGCTTGATCTGGTCCATATCGACCGTGTCGCGCACGCCGGGCACCTGGTAGAGGTCGCTCAGATAGCCGGACAGCGCCGGGTAATCGTCGATGCGGCGCAGGTTGCACTTGAAATGGCCGACATAGACGGCGTCGAAGCGCACCAACGTGGTGAACAGCCGCCAGTCGGCCTCCGTCAGCCGGTCGCCGACCAGGAAGCGCTGCTCCTCGAGCCGGTCTTCGACCATGTCGAGGGTTTCGAACAGGTTCCTGAAGGCTTCCTCGTAGGCCTCCTGCGTCGTCGCGAATCCGGTCCGGTAAACACCGTTGTTGATGTAGGTGTAGACCGGCTCGTTGATCTCGTCGATCGCCTCGCGCAGATCCTCCGGATAGAAATCGAGATCGTTGGCGCCGACGTCGTCGAACGCCGAATTGAACATGCGGATGATCTCGGAGGATTCGTTGGAGACGATGGTCTTCCGTTCCTTGTCCCACAGCACCGGCACGCTAGCGCGGCCGGTATAGTCCGGCACCGCTTTGACGTAGATCTCGTAATAGCGCTCCATGCCGAGCAGGTCGTCGGGATACTTCTCGTTGAACACCCAGCCGTCCGATCCGGCAACCGGGTCGACGACCGTGACGCCGATCATGTCTTCAAGGCCCTTCAGCTTGCGGAAAATCAGCGTGCGGTGCGCCCACGGACAGGCCCGCGAGACATAGAGATGGTAACGGCCGGGCTCGGCCTTGAACCCGCCTTCGCCTGACGGGCCGGGCTCGCCGTCAGCCGTAATCCAGTTGCGGAACTTCGCCGACTGCCGAACGAACTTGCCGCCGGATTTCTTTGTGTCGCGCGGCACGTCGTGCCAGACGCCGTCGATGAGATGACCCATGGTGGCTCCGTCGGATGGAATGAAAAGGTTCGGATGCGTTCCCCTTCAGCTAGGCGCTAGCGCAAAAATGGCAAGGCGTCGACACCCCGCCGGCGAATTGCGCGCCTGGCCGGCCGAAAACCGCGCTTGCGGCGGCGTCGATAAAATGATACGCGCCCGCCCCATGTTCCGGCTGTCCGCTCATCTTGCGCTCCGACGAGGAAGTGATCGCCGCGCCCACGCAGGCGCGATCCTTTAACGCGCCGTGCGGGCACAGGTTCCGGCGGCGCAGACGTCGCTGACCGGATATCCAAGATGAGCCAATCCTTCCCCATCCGGCCCGAACGGGCCGCCGACGACGATACGATCCTCGCCCTGCAGATGGCCGCCTTCGGCCCGGGCGCCGCGGCCCGCGCGGCCTTTCGCGTGCGCGAGCAGGCGCCGCACGATGCAGCCCTGTCATTCGTGCTGACCGAGGAAGAGGTGATCCTCGCCTCGGTCCGGCAGACCCATGTGCAGGTGGGCGAGGATGCCGGCCTGTTGCTCGGACCGCTGGTGGTCGCGCCCGAGCACAAGAACAGGGGCATGGGCCGCGCTCTCGTCCGCCATGCCCTTGATGCGGCCCGCGCCGCCGGCGAGCGCTTCGTCATCCTGGTCGGCGACAGGCCCTATTACGCGCCGCTCGGCTTCACCGAGTGCGTCGGCCGGACCGTGCGCATGCCGGGCCCGGTCGATCCGGCGCGCCTGCTCGTGGCCGAACTCAAGCCCGGCGTGGCGGCGACGCTGAAGGGGATGGTGGAGGGGGTAGCGCCGGCGCTCAGCGCCCCTCGCGGAACCATAGCGCGGTAAAGCCGCCGACCAGCAAGGCGAGGCCGAGCAGACCGCTGAACAGCGGCAGGCGGTCGATGCTGACGAGGCGGGTCGCCTGCGAGCGGCGCAGGCCGATCCAGCCGCTGCCGGCGGCCGGTGCGCGCTCGGAGACGGCGACGATGCGTGGCACGTTGGTCTCGCCGGGCGAGGCGCCGAGCCGGACGACCGCCCCGCCGGTTGCGTCGGCGACCGGCCGCAGGCGCTCCGTGGTGCTCACCACTTCCTGGAATTCCAGCGGATTGGCCGGCCCGACATGGGCGAGCGCGGTCAGTTGCCCGTCGGTGATCCGGTGCAGGCCGAGCATGGCGTTCTCCACCTTTGCCTGCCACAGGCCCGGGGCCTGTTCCACCGGCGCGATCCTGGTGACGTTGCCGGCCGGATCGGTAACGCTGATCTCGGGCGCCTGGTCGGCCAGCGTCTGCCGCTTGACGACGAGGTCGCGGCCCTCGGCCTTCGCCGTCAGCGCCTCTTCCTCCAGCTCCGGCTCCTGCATCAGCCAGTGCACCAGCCGGCGTAGCAGCGCGCCGTGCGGTCCTCCGCCCTCGAAGCCGCGCGCCCACAGCCAGGCATGGTCGGAAAGCATCAGCGCGACGCGGCCCTGTTCCTCGCGCGCCAGCACCAGCAACGGCCGGTCGCCAGGACCGTTCATGGCGACGTCGCCGTTGACGGTATCGGCCTCGATCAGCCGGAACCAGCGGCTCCAGGCCGGCGGCGTCGACTGCGAGCCGGGCAGGTCGCGCGTCACCGGATGGCGCGAACCGGTCTTGCTCACCTCGGCGCGGTAGGGTTCCTCCAGCACGGCGCCGGTCGGCACGGCGGGCAGGATACCGCCAAGCGGCGTCGCAAAGAGGCTGCGGCCGGTGGCGTAGTCCGGTCCGGCGGCGAGCAGCACCGCGCCGCCGTCGCGGACATAGCGGGCGATATTGTCGAAATAGAGCAGCGGCAGCACGCCGCGGCGCTGGTAGCGGTCGAAGATGATGAGGTCGAACTCGTCGATCTTCTCGGAGAACAGCTCGCGGGTCGGGAAGGCGATCAGCGACAGTTCGTTGATCGGCGTGCCGTCCTGCTTCTCCGGCGGCCTCAGAATGGTGAAATGGACGAGGTCGACCGAGGCGTCGGACTTCAGCACGTTGCGCCAGGTGCGCTCGCCGGCATGCGGCTCGCCGGAGACCAGCAGCACGCGCAGGTGCTCGCGCACCACGTCTATCTCGGAGACCGCGACATTGTTGGCGAGCGTCAGCTCGTTGTCGCCGGCTTCCACTTCCAGTTCGACGATGGTCGGACCGGCATGGTCGATCGGGATGTTGATCGTGCGGGTCTCGCCCACCGAGGCGCGGTCGATGGCGACCGTCTCGCCGTCGACGCGCAGCGTCACGGACAGCCGCGTGCCCGGAGGCAATGACGGGTCGATGACCCGGTAGTCGATGGTCTGCGGCTCGTCGAGGATGGCGAAGCGCGGCGCGCGGTGCAGCACGATGCGGCGGTCGACTTCGTTCTCGTAGCCGGTGATCAGTCCGTGCAGCGGCGCGCCGACGGCGACGCTCGACGGATCGGCCGGCACATCGTGGACAATGCCGTCGGTGACGAAGATGGCGCCGGCGAGCTGCTCCGGCGGCACGTCGTCGACGGCGCGCGACAGTTCGGCGAACAGGGTCGTGCCGTCACCCTCGTCGTTATCGCGGGCATGCACCTCGCGGATGTTGAAGCCGCCCAGCGCGTCGATCCGCTTGCGCAGTTCGGCGACGGCTTGCTCGGTCTGCTGCGGCCGACCCTGGAAGCTCTGGCTGGCGCTGTCGTCGATGACCAGCGCCACGGTGCCGGGCAGCCGTTCGCGCTCCTCGCGCTGCAGGACCGGGTTGAACAGGGCCGCCAGCAGCAGGGCGCAGACCAATATGCGCCAGCCGGAAGAGGGGACCCGGCGGAAGACCAGCACCGCCGCCACGATGGCCAGTGCGACCGCGATCGCTATCGTCAGCGCCCACGGCAGCAGCGGATCGAAGGTCATGGTGAAACGCATTACTGGCCGAGCCTTTCAAGCAGTGCCGGGACATGGACCTGGTCGGCTTTGTAGTTGCCGGTCAGGGTGTACATGACGATGTTGACGCCGGAGCGGAACGACAATTCGCGCTGGCGCGGATCGGCCGGCACGGTCGGATAGAGGAAGCGGCCGTCCGGACCGGTCGCCCAGGCGGATGCGAAGTCGTTGCCGGTGATGATGATCGGCGAGACACCGTCGCCGCCGCGCGCCGGCCGGTTCGGGTCCTGGCGGCTTTCCGTCAGCGCTTCGACCCAAAGGTCGGAATCGCGCCAGCGGCCGGGGAATTCGGCGAGCAGGTAGAATGCCTTGGTCAGCACGTGGTCGGGCGGCACCGGCTCCAGCGGCGGCACGTCGATGAAGGAGAGGATCTGCCTCAGTTTCTGGTTCTCCGGCGTATTGGAGAAGCCGCCCGGTATCGTCGGCTGGCCGGCGTCGCGGGTATCGAACAGGATCGTGCCGCCATTCTTGAGGAACGAATCCACCTTGGCCATGACGTCGGCCGGCGGCACCTGGCTGTCCGGCGCGATCGGCCAGTAGATCAGCGCGAAGAAGGCGAGTTCGTCGCTCGCCAGGTCGACGCCGATCGGCTCGCCAGGTTCGAGCGCCGTGCGTGAGGCGATATACTGGTTGAGGCCGGACAGGCCGGACAGGCTTGTCTCGTCGACCAGCGGGTCGCCGCTCAGAACATAGGCGATGTGGGTCGACAATGTCGCCTCCAGCGCCGCCGCCGTCTGGCTGTCGTCGGCTTCGCCCGCCTGCTGGGCCATTGCCGGCGACGGCGGGAAGACCATGCTGCCGGCTGCCAGCAGAAGCACGAAGCCGGCGGCGGTCGCCGCGGCGCGGGCCGGCACCAGACGGCCGGTCAGCGCCAGGATCGCCAGGCCGTCGAGCGCGGCGAGCAGAGCGGCAGCCGCCAGGATCCACGGCCAGACCGGGATTTCCGTGCGCGGCTGGATGATCCGCTCGGCTCCGGCCCAGCCGATTGTCGAGGCATTGAGCGGCGCCAGCTCGGTATCCGCGGATACCGCGTTCAGCGCCTGCAGCGTGCCGCCGCGGTCGTAGATGCCGGGCGGCGTCTCGGCGCCGGGTTTCACGGTGCGGAAGTCGGCGATCAGGCTGACGCCGTCGCCGGGCTTGCCCAGCTTGCCGTAGCCGTCGAGCACCTGCACGGCCTTCCACGGCGTGACCGCCGGTTGGCCGGCGGTCGCCTCGCCGCCCTCGATGCCGTCGACCTTGCCGCCCAGCGTCGCCGTCGCGGTCTCGCTGATCGATGTCAGCATTTCAACGAATGCGCCCGAAAGCGGCAGGTTCGACCAGCGCGGATCGGCGGTGACATGGAACAGGATGAGCCGGCCCTGGTCGTGCTGGCGCGCGGTCACCAGCGGCGTTCCGTCTGCCAGTTCCGCCCAGACCTCGACCTGGTCGAGGGCGCTCGGGTCGGCGAGAATCTGCCGGGTGACCCGGATGTCGGCCGGAACCTCAATGTCGCGGAACGGGCCGGTCTCGGAGAAGGCGCCGATTCGCTGCGGCTCCTGCCATGAAAGCGAACCGCCGAAGGCGCGCTCGCCCTCTCGCAGGCGCATCGGCAGCAGCCTCTCGTCGCCGGCGCCGAGCCGCGGGCTCGCGAAGCGCAGCAGCGTGCCGCCCTCGCTTACCCATTTGTCGACCGCGTCCGTGGTCTCAGGCGGCAGGTTGCCGGTGTCGGTCAGCACGATCATCGACGCGTTGCGCTTGATCAGGATGTCGAGCGCCTCCGCGGTGCTGCGCGCATAGGGGACGATCAGGTCGGCGCGGTCGGCGAGCGCCCGCTCGACATAGGTGAGCGGCGTCAGGAGCGGCTGCGACACGTCGCCGGCCTCGCCGGCGATCAGGCCGACTGTCTTGCGCCGCCAGCGGCCGTCGAGAAGCTGCACGGCGCCGGTGCTCTCCTCGCCGGCGACGGTGAAGCGCGTCAGCGCGTTGCGCAGGTCGGCCGGCAGTCCGATCTCGACCTCCGTCGTTTCGTCGCCGGCAAGCGACACGGTTTCCTCGATGACCTGGCGGTTGTCGGAATCGAAGCCGGAGAGCGTCACGGTTTCCGGCCCGCCGATCCGCACCACCGGCACCGACAGGCTGTCGACGCCGTTGCGCGGCGGCCGCAGCACGCTAAGCGGCCGGCCGGAGCTCATGAAGGTCGTGGCGTCGCCGCCGATGCGCTGCAGCGCGGCGGCCAGTGTCGCCGCGTCGCCGTCGCCCAGCGGCCCGGCGAGCCACAGCACTTCCGCCGAGCCGGCCGGGTAGGCGTTGGCCAGCACCTGCGCCAGGCCGAGCCTGTCGGCGAGGTAGGGGCGCGGCTCGATCGCCGCCAGCCGGTCGATGGCGGCTTCCGGCGAGCCCGGCACCATTGTTTCGCTGCGGCTTTCGGCGGAGGCGACGAGGGCGACCGGCCGGTCGGCGCGGGCCGCACTTTCGATCACGGCCTCGGCGGCCTCGCGGCGCAACTCGAAGTCGGGGGCGGAATCCCAGCCATTGTCGATCAGTACCAGCAGCGGGCCGTCGCCGCTTGTCACCTGTTCGTCCGGCCGGAACACCGGCTGCGCCAGAGCGACGATCAGCAGCGCTGCGAGCAGCAGCCTGAGCGCTGTGAGCCACCACGGCGTGCGCGCCGGCGTGTTCTCCTCCTCCTCCAGTCCGATCAGGATCTGGGTCGGCGGGAAGTCGACCATGGTCGGGCGCGGCGGGGTGAGCCGCAGGATCAGCCAGATCACCGGCAGGATCGCAAGACCCAGCAGCATCATCGGCGAAAGGAAGGCGAGCCCGCTCATGCGATCGCTGCCACGTCACCGCGCCCGGCGGAAAGCTGGCCATGCAGAAACAGAAGGCCTTCCGCCGCCGGCCTGTCGGTGTGGTGGACGGAGAACGAATAGCCCGCCCGCTGCGCCATCACCGACAGCTCGCTGCGATGGGCCGCCAGCCGGTCCTGGTAGCGCTCCTTCAGGCTGCTGGCACGTTCGGCCAGCCACGTGCCGCCGGATTCCGGATCGCGGAATTCCAGCCGGCCGTCATAGGGGAAGCTCTCTTCAGCCGGATCGAGGATCTGCAGCATGTGCAGCCGCGCGCCCTGTGCGGCGATCATCTGCAGCCGTGACCGCAGCGCCTCGATTGGCGCCAGGAAATCGCTGAGAATGATCACATCGGCGAACCGCGCCAGGCGGACCGTCGGCGGCCATTCGACCGGTTCGGCGCTGATCAGCGCGGCGGCGAAGCGCTCCGCGGTGTCCTGGCCGATGCGGGGCGCCATGATGCCCGGCACGCCGATCCGTTCGCCGCCGCGGGCCAGCATGTCGGCGAGCGCCAGGGCGAGCACTACGGCGCGATCCAGTTTCAGCGTTTCGGAAAGGTGCGAGCGGAACACCATGGAGGGCGTCAGGTCCGGCCAGATCCATATGGTCTGGGCTGCCTCCCATTCGCGCTCGCGGACATAGAGGTGATGGTCGCGTGCCGAACGGCGCCAGTCGATCCGCTTGGCGGGTTCGCCGACGACATAGGAGCGGAACTGCCAGAAGGTCTCGCCGGGTCCGGAGCGCCTGCGGCCGTGCACGCCCATCATCACGTTGGGGGCGATGCGGCGCGCCGCGACCAGCAGGTCGGGCAGGCGCGAGGACAGCA
>DATHRP010000116.1:0-1928 GCA_035465195.1 Afifellaceae bacterium
GACTGTTCGGGCGTCACCACCGCCGTCGCCAACAGCGTCGGCGTGCCGAACGGCGTCACGATGATCTCGCCGTCCGCCACCTCGCCGGCGCTCTCCACCATCGACGACAAGGGCCTGTTCTTCCGCACCGCCCCGTCGGACGCCCGCCAGGGTGAGGTGCTCGCCGACATCGTCATCGGCCGCGGCATCAAGGATGTCGCCGTGACCTACACCAACAACGACTACGGCAAGGGTCTGGCCGATTCCTTCACCGAGGCCTTCAAGGCCAAGGGCGGCAACGTCGCCATCGTGGCGGCCCATGAAGACGGCAAGGGCGATTATTCGGCCGAAGTCGGCGCTCTCGCCGCTTCCGGTGCCAAGGACCTCGCGGTCTTCGGCTATGTCGACCAGGGCGGCCGCGGCATCGTCCAGAACGCCGTCGATTCGGGCGCTTTCGACCGCTTCATTCTCGGCGACGGCATGATCGGCGAGTCGCTGATGCAGAACGTGTCGGGCGATCTGACCGGCTCGTTCGGCACCGTGCCGGGTTCGGAATCCGAAGGCACGGCCACCTTCGCCGAGGTCGCCAAGGCCGGCGGGGTCGATCCGGACGGACCGTACCGGCCGGAATCCTATGACGCCGCGGCTCTGCTCGTGCTCGCCATGCAGGCAGCCGGCTCCGCCGACCGCGCGGCGATCGCCGAAAACGTCATGAAGGTCGCCAACGCCCCCGGCGAGAAGATCATGCCGGGCGAGATCGCCAAGGGCCTGGAGATCCTCGCCAATGGCGGCGACATCGACTATGTCGGCGCCTCCAATGTCGAGTTCACCGATGTCGGCGAGGCTGCGGGTTCCTACAAGGAACAGGAGATCGACGGCAAGGCGTTCAAGACCATCAAGGTCCACTGAGCCCTGCGGTTCATCATGAGATCAGGGCTCGGCGGGTTTCCCGCCGGGCCTTTTCTTTGAAAGCGCGGCCATCGCCTCACGTGTGACTGTATTCCTTTCATGTCCGGGATCAAGCGCGACGGCGCTCCCGATACATCGCCGCGGTTTGGCACGGGTGGTTTCGGAACAGGGAAGCTGCGGTGGCGCGGCGACCGGATGCGGACACAACGGCCACCGCCCGCCATACCATCACGATGCCGGAACCCAGTCGTGTCCCTCCTCGAAGCCGTCGCGCGCCCAGCGGTAGAGGGCGTCGTAGACCGCCATGCCCGCATCGAGCTGCTTAAGGTCGTCGGAGAATTGCCGCGACAGCCCGACCGAGATCGCGAGCAGGCCGGCCGCCTGCGGCGCAAGGTCGTGCCGGTTGGTGTCGGCCCCGCGGATGACCAGCGCCATCCGCTCCAGCGCCTCGCTTGCGAGCGCGAACTCCTCAAGCATCGAGTCGAAGCTGCACCGCTCCCCCCGGTGCGAGAAGTGCACGCCGTCGATATCGAACGGCGTCGCGCCGTAGCGGTCGGCGACGCCCTCCACTTCCGCCGGCGAGACGAACAGGAAGCGCGCCCGCCGGTCGACGAACCGGCGGATCAGCCAGGGGCAGGCGATGCGGTCGATCTTCGGGCGATGGCGCGTCACCCAGAGCGTGGCTCCGTCCACCGACCCCGGAATGGCGTCCGCAGGGATCCGCATGGTCCCTTCGGCGTCGCGCCAGCCGTACATGCCGCCCGACAGGTATTCCGCATCCACGCCCTCGCCGCGCAGCCATGCCACGAGGCCTTGGCTCAGCTTGATCCCCTTCTGGCAGATCACCACGCACCGCCGCCCTTCGAGCCGGCGCAGCAGGCCCTCGCGGTCGGAATGCGGATGCCGGAACGAGCCGGGAATGAGAAACGGATCGGCCTCGAAGTCCGGATCGATGGAGATGTCGACGATGGACGGGCAGTCTGGCGTGCCGATTAGGCGCAGCAGGTTGGGGACGGTGATTTCGTTCGGAGCAGGCATTG
>DATHRP010000117.1:0-1942 GCA_035465195.1 Afifellaceae bacterium
ATCGCCGAAGCTGTCGAACGGGATCCGAATTTCGCCCAGATCATCAATTCCCAGCGCGCCGCGCCCGAGCCGACCGGCGCCGACGCCATTACTGCGGCAGCGCGGCAGATTGCCGAAACGCTCAATCTGGCAGCGATCGTCTGCTACACGTCCTCCGGTTCGACAGGCATGCGTGCCTGCCGCGAGCGGCCGTCGGTACCGGTCATCGCGCTTTCTCCCGTGCGCGAGACCGCAAGGCGGCTTGCGATGGTGTGGGGCTGCCACTGCGTCGTTTCCGACGACGCGAGAGACATCGACGAGATGGTTGACCGGGCCTGCCGGATCGCCTTTTCGGAGGAATTTGCGGTGCCGGGTGACCGGATCATCATCACCGCCGGTGTCCCGTTCGGAACACCGGGCGCCACCAATCTCCTGCGTATCGCCTATATCGGCTCCGACGGAAAGAGCGGGATCTAGATCGCCTACTCGGCGGCGGCGAGGCCGGGCTGACGTGACGAGCGCAATACCGCACGCTCGATAGCAGCCAGAACCGCATCCGTGTCGCTCCACTGCGGCATGTGGCCGACATTCTCCAGCACCGTCAGACTGGCACCCGGAATATCCCGTGCCAGGCCGTAGGAATGTATCGCCGGCCATACAATGGCATCGCGGTCGCCGGTGACGATCTCGACGGGTATCGCGATCTCCGGATAGCGCACCTGCATGGCCACGACATTGGCATAGAGGTCGGCGATATCCTGGCAGTTGGCGACGAAGGACGCCGGACGCAGTACCATCGCCGCGCCGACAATCCGGCGATAATCAGGCGGTGTCTGTTGCGGCGAGAAGATCGACCTCAGCGCGCAGGGCACCAGCGGAAGGCCGATCGGAAAGGCAAGCAGTTCCGCAAAGATCCGCCCGACGACCGGCGTCGAGCCGATCCGGTAATGCCAGTCTATGCCGCCGGGCCACGGATGCGTCGCCGGCGCGACGAACACCAGAGCCGATGCCCGTTCGGCTTGCTGATAGCCGAACGCCGCGGTCACCGCGCCACCCCAGGAATGGCCGACGATAACGGCGACGGAGACTTTCAGTTCATCCAGGACATCCGCGATCATGTTGGCCTGGATGCGCGGATCGGACTGATGGCGGTAGCGCTTGACGCTGTGCCCCTGCCCCGGCCGGTCGACCAGCACAACGCGATACCGCTCGTTGAGCCGCCGTCCGATCGCTCCCAGTGGGTCGCGAAGATTGCCGCTGGCGCCATGCATCAGAACAATCGTCGGATCATCGGTTCCGGCTCCCGGCGGTGCTGGCAAATCGAGAACATGAAGGCGTGCACCCTGGATCGTCATGAAACGGCCCAGCGGCGGGAAGCGCGAGTTGATGACGGCCGCAGCGATCCGGTTGGTCAGCCAGACGGCCAACAGCAGGCCGGCAATTGTGAATATGGTGAACATCGCCCGATGGGCCTAGGCATCGCGATCGCCGGATTCAGCCTTCAATTTCTCGAGCATATCCTCTGCGTTCCTGAGGAACGGATGGATTCTGAGCGCTTCCTCGAAAGCCTGCAGGGCGTGCCGTGTGTCCCCCATGTCCCGCAGGATCAGTCCGAACCCGCTGAGCGCTCCGAAATGGCGCGGTTCTAGGGCAAGCGTCTTTTCGATATCGGCGATCGCCTTACCGTAATCGCCCATCAGATAGTGGACCGTCGCGCGCTTGTTCCAGCCTTCCGCGAAGTCGCTCTGCAGGATCACCACCCGGTCCAGGATATCCAGGGCAACGGCATACTTCTCGTCCTTGATGGCGCGGGCAGCCCATGACATCAGGAGATTCGTCGTATCGCTCTTGGAGGTATGGAAGCGCCGCAGGATCTCGTCTTCCGCGGCCTTGGCCTGCTTTTCGTCTTCGCTCTGCGCGAGACGAACAAAAAGCCCGTCAAGGTCTTCTTCAGAAAGGGAAA
>DATHRP010000118.1:0-2072 GCA_035465195.1 Afifellaceae bacterium
CGGAGGATTCGATCGCCCGCCAGAGCGTCAATTCCACGTCTGCAGCACCGGGCCGGGGCGCCGGATTGTCTTTTGCCGTTCCGCCACCGGCGACCGGCGTGTCAGGTACGGCGACCCGGGGCTTCAGCACGACGACGCCGGTCAGCGAGGAATGTTCCCAGGGCACCTGCTTGCCGTTGGTCGAAGCCAGCACGTCCCGGCGCACCGCCGTCATGGTACCAGTGATGCCGGCACCCGGCTTGCCGAGATGGGTCAGCAAGGCGGCGGTGAACGGGCTGTTCCGGCCCTCTCCGTCGAGCGCCACGTTGCCGGGCTGCGTCGCATAGGAAATCAGTGTGCCGATGCCGCCGCCGATTTCCGCCAATCCTGTTCCGATGGCCGACGACCGCGTGCCCATGGAGCGGGCGAGACTCCGCGCCAGCGGATTGTCGCGGCAGGCATCGAGAAAGACGATGCTGGTCTTTGCGTTCACCTCCATCGGTCCGAGCACGAAATCGACCGGCAGGGTCTCGAACTGCAGGTCGGTGATGCTGGACAGGTTGGCATCTACGGGTACGAGGTAATTGCTGCCGTTCACCTGGAGGCCGTGCCCGGCATAGAAAAATACGGCAAGGTCCGCGCCCTCGGTCTTGCGGACGAATTCGCGTACCGACCGCCTCATGCTATTCATGTCGAGGTCGATCCCTTCGACCACGTCGAATTCGAGCGAGCGCAGCCGGGCGGCGATGTCGGAGGCATCGTTCGTCGGGTTCTTCAGCGGCGGCGCATTCCGATAGGCCGAATTGCCGATGACCATTGTTGCGGCAAGCTACCCCTTCGCCTGCTTCGATGGTGAACCTAGATGGCACGCCGCCACACCGGTATGGGGTCGGTACCCCATTCGGGCATCGCATGAAGCATGGCGCAAAATCTCGGAAACGGCCCCCTGGACGAGGTTGGAACCTGCATCGGGCTCTGACCACATCGGTCCCACTATTGGGAACCGGGTATACCGGGTAAGGCCGGCTCTTCCCCCCAATCTTCAAGCCAGAACGGCTTCCTCGCCAAGTAACGCTACGGCATCGAACTGGCCTTGTCCACGCGGGAGGGTTGAATTGCGTGTATTGTGGCTGATCAATCCTTTGTGCCGGACGGAACTGGCCGTTCCGTTTGACACCGCATCAAGGTCAGACGCGACATTTGAGCACTGAACCGGCAAGACCATTGCAGCGCAGTTTAATTCCCGCCATATCCGGCACCGATTGGTTTGGCGGATCACCGCCATCATCCGGCTAACCACGGCGGAATCCCATGAGTGCGATCTATCCTGAAATCGATCCTGACGGCCTGCTTGAATATTCGGTGGTCTTCACCGACCGGTCCCTGAACTCGATGTCGCAATCATTCCAGGGCGTGATGCGCGACGTCTCCGCCCTGCTGAAGAACGTCTACCGGGCGCGATCGGCGATCATCGTTCCGGGCGGCGGGTCAATCGCCATGGAGGCGGTGGCCCGCCAGTTCGCCGGCGGCAAAACCTGCCTTGTCGTGCGCAACGGCTGGTTCAGCTACCGCTGGACGCAGATCTTCGAGGCCGGGGACATTCCCGAACGCGCATTTGTCATGAAGGCAAGACAGACTGGCGATGAGGCACAGTCGCCGTTCGCGCCGGCGCCGATCGACGAGGTGGTCGCGGCAATCGGCAAGGAAAAGCCCGGCGTGGTCTTCGCACCGCACGTGGAAACCGCGGCCGGCCTGATGCTGCCGAACGATTATATCGCCGCGCTCGCCGAAGCGGTTCATTCCGTCGGCGGCATCATGGTGCTCGACTGCGTGGCGTCCGGCGCGATGTGGATCGACATGCAGGCGCTCGGTGTCGACGTGCTTGTCTCCGCGCCGCAGAAAGGCTGGAGCGCCTCCCCCTGCGCCGGCCTCGTCATGCTGAGCGAGCGTGGCCGCGAATTGATAGACGAAACCACGAGCTCAAGCTTCGCCATCGACCTGAAGAAGTGGCTGCAGATCATGGAAACCTATGAGAGCGGAACCCATGCCTACCACGCCACGATGCCGACCGACGCGCTGGCGCGGTTCCGTGA
>DATHRP010000119.1:0-2629 GCA_035465195.1 Afifellaceae bacterium
CGCGACGAGACCGCCGACCAGGCTCCCTGCCCGGCCACCGATACGGAATTCGCCGAGCGAAGCCGATCCTGACCCTAAATTCATGCTCGTCGTAGGAAAGTGGATATCAGAGATAGAGTATGAACCGGTTTTATATAAATCTCAAAATTGAGGTAAACGGACCGCTTAGCGCCCTGATTGAACGCGGTCAGAGCCAGCCCTGAAGTTCCCGCATCACCACCGTCTGGATCACCTTCATGCCGAGCGGCGTGTCGTTGAGGCAGGGAATGTGCGCGAAATGCTCGCCGCCGTGCTCGTGGAAGATCTCGCCGGCCTGCATGGCGATCTCCTCCAGCGTCTCCAGGCAGTCGGCGACGAAGCCGGGATTGACGATGGCGAGGCTTTTCACGCCCTCGCGCGCGAGCTTCTCCACGGTCTCGTCGGTATAGGGCTGCAGCCATTCCTCCGGCCCGAAGCGGGACTGGAAGGTGATCATCAGCCGACCCTCGGGCCAGCCGAGCCGCTCGTCCAGGAGCCGCACCGTCTTCTGGCAGTGGCAGTGATAGGGGTCGCCCTTCATCAGGTAGGATTTCGGCACGCCGTGGAACGAGGCGAGCACCTTCTCCGGCTCGAAATCGAGGCCCGAAAGGTGGTTCTCGATGCTCTCCGCCAGCGCGTCGATATAGGCCGGATCGTCGTGGTAGGGCGGCACGGTGCGGACGGCAGGCTGCCAGCGCATGGTCTTCAGCGCGTCGAACGCCTTGTCGTTGACGGTGGCCGTGGTCGAGGCGCTATACTGCGGATAGAGCGGGAAGATGAGGATCCGCTCGCAGCCTTCCTTCTGGAGATGCTCCAGCCGCTCGGCGATCGGCGGCTTGCCGTACCGCATCGCCCAGTCGACAATGACGTTCTCCTCCGACGCCAGCCCGGCGGCGAGCTTCTCCGCCTGCGAGCGGGTGAAGGTGCGCAGCGGCGATTCGTTGCGCTCCCTGTTCCAGATCGCATCGTAGGCGGCGCCGCTCGCCTTCGGCCGCCTGGTCAGCACGATGCCGTTCAGCACCGGCCACCAGATGATGCGCGGCGTCTCGATGACGCGGCGGTCAGACAGGAATTCCTTGAGATAGCGCCGCATCGGCCAGTAGTCGGTGCCGTCCGGCGTGCCGAGATTGACGAGCAGCACGCCGATCCGCCCGGCATTGACCGGCGGATGGTCCTTTGGCAGCGCGACGCGTTTCATGGCATCGCGGCGTTCGTCGGAAAGCGTCCGGTTTTCCGGCTTCTTCAACACGTTCTGTCCTCCTGGTCCGGCCGGTCATACAGTCCGGCCATGGCGGGGTCCATAGCCGGCGACTTGCAGAAGGGTTTAGCGCGATCGTGAACGACGTCCAGTGTGCAGCTTCAGGCTGCGACTACTCGAACAGGAAGAACCAGCCGTAGCCGACTATGAAGGCGGGGATGGCGGAATAGATGGTGGCGACGAAGGCGGCCCGGGGAGCCAGCGCGATCGCCGGGAACAGCGCGTCGCCGTCGTTGGCGATGGCGTTGGAAAGCTGCGCCGACAGCGGGATGGCGCCGGCCAGATAGAGCGTGGTGACGACGATCTGCGGCCCGCAGCCCGGCACGAAGCCGACCAGGATGGCGACCAGCGGCATCACCGGCGCCCACGACTGGAAGAGCACCGAGACATCGGCGCCGAAGGCATAGACGGCGATCTCGTAGGCGAGGAAAGCCACCACAACCCAGGCGGTGACGAAGTTGGTGTCGATGACCACCCGCTCGCCCATGGTGTTCGCCGCCATGGAGCATAGAATGTGCGAGTTGCCGTTGCCCGACAGCGCCCACAAAAGCAGAGCGAAGGCGGCGCCGGCAAAGCCGAAATAGAGCTGCAGGCCGCCAATCCCGATGAGCGCGTCGATATCGACCTGGAAGGCAACCAGTGCGCCGAGGATGAGGCCGGGCGCAAGCAGTCCCAGCCACAGGGACGTCGCCCATGCCGGGATGAAGCCGGCCATGGGATCGATATCGGCAGTGTTGTCGGCGCCGGGCTGGTGCGAGCGCAGGAAATCGCGCCCATGCAACCTGTCGATCACCATGCCGGAGATCGTGCCGGCGACGAGGCTGACCGCCATCACCAGCAGGCCGGTCATCGGCTCGCGCGCGATCAGCAGGAAGGCGGCGTCGCCCATCGTGGCGACCAGCACGGAGACCAGTGCGCCGAAGCTGGCGTAGCCGCGGGTATATTGGGTGACGACGATGATCGCGCCGCCGCAGCCGGGCAGCGCGCCGAGAAGCGAGGCGATCGCCGGCTGCCAGCGCATGTTGCGCGCCATCGCCTCGCCGAGATCGACCTCGAACGTACGCTCGACGCTGTAGAACAGGGCGAGCGTGGCGGCGACGAACACGGTGACCTGCAAATAGGCGTCGGACATGGCCTGCATGACGACATGGGCCATCTCCTCCGAGGACGCCAGCAGCATCGCCAGCACCAGGATGACCAGCAGCTTCCGCCCATTCGGAGCGACCCGATGGGACCAGAAGGCCAGCAAGGTCTGGCCGGATCGGATGGCCAGCTCTGTCATGTGCGGATCGACTCCCTTGATACTGAAGCGGAACCGAGACCGGCTCCAGGACAATTGAGAATGATATTAAG
>DATHRP010000120.1:0-1807 GCA_035465195.1 Afifellaceae bacterium
CTGTTTATCGGCGACGACAACGACGTCAGCTCGCCGCGCGCCGGTCTCATGCGCATCGCCGCCCTGGTGCTGACCTTGCTGACCTTCGTGCTCAGCCTCGTCCTGTATGCCGGCTTCGACAACGCAGCGACCGGAATGCAGTTCGTGGAGCGGAGGCCGTGGATCGAGGCGTTCAACGTCTTCTATTACCTCGGTGTTGACGGAATTTCCGCGCCGCTGATCCTGCTGACCACGTTCATTACGCCGCTGGTCGTGATTGCGGGCTGGGACACGATCAAGAAGCGCGCCGCGCAGTATTTCGCGGCTTTCCTGATCCTCGAGGGCCTGATGATCGGCGTGTTCTCGGCGCTCGACGGGCTGCTGTTCTACGTGTTCTGGGAAGCGATGCTGATCCCGATGTTCCTGATCATCGGCATCTGGGGCGGCGAGCGCCGTATTTACGCGACGCTGAAGTTCTTCCTCTACACGTTCCTCGGCTCGGTGCTGATGCTCGTTGCCTTTATCTACCTGTATCTGCAGACGGGCGGCTTCGACCTGTTCGGTTTCATGGACGCTCCGCTGGGCATGACCGCGCAGAAGCTCATTTTCCTCGGCTTCCTGGTGGCATTCGCGGTGAAGGTGCCGATGTGGCCGGTCCACACCTGGTTGCCGGATGCGCACGTCGAGGCGCCGACCGGCGGTTCGGTGATCCTCGCGGCCATCATGCTGAAGATGGGCGGGTACGGCTTCGTGCGGCTGTCGCTGCCGATCGTGCCCGACGGCAGCGCGTACTTCTCGGGCATGATGATTGCCCTGTCCCTGATCGCGGTCGTGTACATCGGCTTCGTTGCGCTGATGCAGAAGGACATGAAGAAACTCATCGCCTACTCGTCGATCGCGCACATGGGCTTTGTCACGCTCGGCCTGTTCCTGGCCTGGTGGATCGTGGCGGAAACCGGGGCAGGGCTCGGCATGACCGGCGCCATGGTGCAGATGATCTCGCACGGCCTGATTTCCGGCGCGATGTTCCTGTGCGTCGGCGTGCTTTATGACCGCGTGCACAGCCGGCAGATCGCGGACTACGGCGGCGTGGCGAACACGATGCCGATTTTCGCCGCATTCATGGTGCTCTTCTCGATGGCCAATGCGGGCCTGCCGGGCACCTCGGGCTTTGTCGGTGAGTTCATGGTCATCATCGCGAGCTTCAAGGCGAATTTCTGGTTTGCCTTCCTTGCGGCGACGACGCTGATTCTCGGCGCCGCCTACACGCTCTGGATGGTGAAGCGCGTGGTCTACGGCGAAATCGCCAACGATCATGTCGCGGAGCTGAAGGACCTGAATTCACGGGAGTTCATCGTGCTGGCCGTGCTGGCCATCAGCGTGCTGCTGGTCGGTCTCTGGCCCGCGCCGCTCGTCGACATGATGAACGTCAGTATCGAACAACTGGTTGAACAGGTCGGGCAGTCCAAGCTCTGACGGGTCGCGCTATGAATCTGATGGAATTTGTCTCTGCCGCTCCTGAAATGACCCTGCTGGGTCTGATCTGCGTCGTGATGCTGGCGGACCTGTTTGTCGAGGACCAGAAGCGCCTAACCACGTTCTGGCTGAGCATCGGCGCGCTCGCGGTGACGGCGCTGGTGCTTTACGCCACGGTGCCCTCGGGCCGCGTCGTGGTCTTCTTCGGCAGCTACGTCAGCGACCCGTTGTCGCAGGTATTGAAACTCGGCGCCGTGCTTTTTGTCGGTGTCGCGTTCCTGTATGCGCGCGACTACTTGCGCGCCAACGATCTTCACAAGGGCGAGTTCTACCTGCTGGGGTTGTTCGGCCT
>DATHRP010000121.1:0-2537 GCA_035465195.1 Afifellaceae bacterium
CTCGCCGAAGACCAACGACATGCTGCGCCGCCGCAGCCGCGGCGTTGCCAAGAACAGCCTGCATACCCGCGGCCAGGCCATGGATTTCTACATTCCCGGCGTGAGCCTTTCGGAAATTCGAAAGGCCGGACTGCTGCTGCAGAACGGGGGCGTAGGTTTTTATCCGAGGTCCGGCTCGCCGTTCGTCCATCTCGATACCGGCAGTGTCCGCCATTGGCCGCGCATGACGCGCCAGCAGCTGGCGGCGGTCTTCCCGAAGGGCGGCACGCTTCATATTCCTTCCGACGGAAAGCCCCTGCCCGGCTATGAAATCGCGAAAGCGAAGCTGAAACGCCAGGGCTCGACCGCCGTTGCCTATCTCGATCCGCAAAGCCGTTCGATCCGGCCGGCAAGCCCTGCCGCCACGGAGGGTGGCAAGGGAAAAGCGACTGTCGCAAAATGGCTGAAACGCACGTTTGACGGCGGTGCCGACGAGGAAGAGGACAACAACCTCGACAAGATAACACCCGCGCCTGCATCCGAACCGACGCTCGTGGCGGAGAATACGGAGCCGGCCCCGTTGCCGCGCGACCTTCCCGAACCGGCCCGCCAGATCGCACTCGCCTCGCTTGACCCGGACGCGGCTGGACGCGACCTGAAGCAGCCGGACGGTGCACCGATGATGATGGCGTCGACCGAAGCGGCCGAGCGTACGACACTCGAAGAACGGCTTGCTCCCGCAGTGCCGACCGTTCAGACACAGGACCAGATCAGCCTTGCCCGCCTGATGGCCCAGGCTGCCCTGAAGGCCGAGACGGAAGCCGTGCCGTCGAAAGCCAGGCCCGTACTGGTCGCCAGCGCCGCTTCGCCTGCGGTTTCAGCCGCGCCCGAAGCGCCCGAAGCAAAACCCGCCCCTGTGACGTTTACGGTGGCATCCGCCGACGTGCCGACGCCGTCGAAAAAGCCTGAAGTCGCGGTTGTTGCGAAATCCGCGCCGGCGACCGCAGGTTCGGCGATCAACATGGCGTTCAGCGCTGCGTCCGGCAGCGAGCGCAACAAGACGATCACCGTGAAGACGGAAAATACACTGGCGCTCGCCTATGCCGGCTTGGGCGCGAGCCAGGGCGAGCCGGCAAGGCAAATTCCGGTTGCCAACGCTCTGGGCGATCGCAGGAAAGGCACTGCGCCAAAGGCCGCTCAAATCGCCCGCAAACCTGCCGTGACAACTGTACAAAGCGATGAGATCATCGACGGCGAGGTTCCGATCACACCTGTGGCGCCACGCAGAAACGTCGATTTTGCCCGCTTCCTGGGCGGCGAAACGACACGTACGATCGCCTTTGCCGGCCTTGAAATGCCGCACCCGTTCGCCGTGCCGGGCTTCTTCGACGCACCCGAAACCGTAAGCATGGCCACCCGCTATCATTCGGCTGAACCGCTTCGTTTCGATCGGTTCGCGGCGGCGGAGCAGTCAGCCCGTCCTTCGAAGTCCCGCCTCGCCGCTGTGACTGTCAGCCCCGAACGGTTCTCGCCGCTGTTCTAGTCCTCGTCCGGGCCGCCGGAATCGGCGATCATCCCGAGTGCGTGAAGGTACAGATCGCGGATCGCCTCTTCTTCCTGCCGCTCCGCCGTATCCTGTTTGCGGATCCTGACGACCTGCCGCATCACCTTGGTATCGAAACCGTTCGCCTTCGCCTCCGCATAGACTTCGCGAATATCGGCCGCGATGGTCTGTCTTTCCTCTTCAAGCCGTTCGATCCGCTCGATCAGCGACTTCAGCTGGCCGGCGGCGATGCTTCCCTCTGCCATTGTCATAGCCTTTTCAGGTCACAGGATGGGTTGGATGCCGGCCGAAGCCGGATGGCCGGGCCGTGAACATCTTCGGTGCCTGCAGCGACGAAGCGCGTCAACTGCTCCGGCCGGATATCCTCAGAATAGCGGATCAGTGATCGTGCTTGTGGCTGGCCGCGAACGCCGCCGCCTGCTCGGCCGTTGCCTCGCTCTGATACTTCCGTTTCCATTCTTCGTAAGGCATGCCGTAGACGACCTCGCGGCTCTCGTCCTTGCTGATCTCGATGCCGCGTTCCGCCGCCGCTTCCCGATACCAGTTGGACAGGCAGTTCCGGCAGAAACCACCGAGGTTCATCAGATCGATGTTCTGGACATCGGTACGCTGGCGCAGATGATCGACCAGCCGGCGAAATGCCGCTGCTTCAAGCTCGGTTTGCGTATCTGGGTTGGTCGTCATCGATGACACTCCCTTTCCCTTCGCCGCCCGGTGGAATATCGTCCCGGTGTTCGTCGCTCAGCGATCCGAAATGCCGGATCTCGTAAAGCGAGGGCTCACTCAATACATCGGTGAGGACCGCTTCCATCCGATCGGCCCATTGCAGAACGCCAGCCGGATCGGCGATCAGGTCGTTGCGCACCTCAAGGAGACCGTGCGCCAGCCCGCGACTGGTACCATGCCGGTACATCGTATCGTTCTTCAGACTGCCGGAATACGGTTCGTTGTCGCCCACCCGCAGACCCGGCTCGGCGTCAAGCCGCCTGATCAG
>DATHRP010000122.1:0-3942 GCA_035465195.1 Afifellaceae bacterium
TTAGACCCGGACCATCGGCGCGCCAACGTCTCTTGCCGTTGCGCATCGCCGCAATTTGCGGAACAACCGCCAAACACGTTACAGACGCAAAGAACCGCGCATGAAAGATCTCGAAGGATTGCTCGTCGTCTCGCTGGAACAGGCGGTCGCCGCGCCCTATGCCTCAAGCCGGCTCGCCGATGCCGGCGCCAGGGTCATCAAGGTGGAGCGACCGGAAGGCGATTTCGCCCGCCGCTACGACAGTCTCGTCAACGGCGGCAGCGCCTATTTCATCTGGCTGAACCGCGGCAAGCAGTCGGTCCGGCTCGACCTCAAGGCGCCCGCCGACCGCGACCTGCTCGCCAACATGCTGGCGAAGGCCGATATCTTCATCCAGAACCTCGCGCCCGGCGCCGCCGGCCGCCTCGGCTTCGGCGCGAGCGAACTTCGCGAAAGGCACCCGCGCCTCATCACCTGTTCCATTTCCGGCTACGGCGAGGACGGACCCTACCGCGACCAGAAGGCCTACGACCTCCTGATCCAGGCCGAATCCGGCCTCTGCGCCATCAACGGCACGCCGGAGGGCCCGGCCCGTGTCGGCGTGTCGGTCTGCGACATCGCCGCCGGCATGACGGCGCACCAGGCGATCCTGCAGGCGCTCTATGCCCGCGAGCGCACCGGCAACGGCCGCGCCATCGAGGTCTCGCTGTTCCACGCGATGGCCGACTGGATGAACGTCCCCTACCTGCAGCACCGCTACGGCGGCGCCGACCCGGGCCGGCACGGATTGAAACATCCGACCATCGCGCCCTACGGCGCCTACGAATGCGCCGATGGCAAGGCGCTGCTGATCTCGATCCAGAACGAACGGGAATGGCGCAATCTCTGCGCCGAGGTGCTGATGCGGCCGGAACTCGCAGACGATCCGCGCTTCGCCACCAACAATGACCGGGTCGCCAACAGGCCGGCCCTGGAGGAGATCGTCGGCACCGTCTTCGCCGCGCATGACAGGGAAGCCAAGATCGAACGGCTGGCGGCCGCCCGGATCGCCTTTGGCCGGCTTTCCGATCTCGACGATCTGGAGGCGCACCCGCAGAACCGGCTGATCGGCGTATCTACGGAGAACGGCCCTGTCGAACTGCTGGCGCCGGCTGCCGTCATCGCGGGGCGGACGGAGAGCTACGGCGCAGTGCCGGCGCTCGGCGCCGATGACGATCTCGTCCGCCGGGAATTTGCCGGCACGTGAACCTCAAGCGACGCCCGGATGGTTTGCGGCGATGGCTTCCAGTTTCTCGCCGATCCAGCCTAGGCTGCGATTTTCCCGCAGCTCGCAGATCGGCACGACGGCCTGCACCCGCGCCGGCCGATCGGTGAGCAGGATGATCTCGTCTGCAAGCTCGATCGCCTCGCGCAGATTGTGCGTCACCATCAGCGCCGTCGTCGCCCGCGCCCGCCAGACGGTCATCAGCAGCGCCCTGAGCCGCGACGCGGTCTGTTCGTCGAGCGAGACGAACGGCTCGTCGAGCAGGATCAGCGACGGCCGGACGGCAAAGGCGCGCGCCAGCGCGGCGCGGCGCGCCAGGCCGAGCGACAGTTCGCCCGGGAAGAAGCCGCGCATTTCGCCGAGGCCCAGGATCTGAAACAGTTCGTCGAGTTCCGCCTCGTCGACGGCGCTCCCCTCACGGAGCGCCAGCCGCACATTTTGCTCAACCGTACGCCACGGCAGCAACCTCGGTTCCTGGAACACCGCCGCCACCCGGCCGCCGTCCGCCGGCAGCTTGATCGTCCCGTCGTAATCCGGATCGAGCCCGAGGATGGCGCGAAGCACCGTCGTCTTGCCGCAGCCCGACGGCCCGACCATGCAGACGAACCGCCCCGTCCCGATCGCGAAGGCGAGATCGCGGACGGCGACAAGATCCGACCCGTCGGCCGCCCGGTAGCGCTTCAGCCTGATGTCGACCTCAAGCAAGGCGCGGCCGCCAGCGGGTCGCCCGCTTTTCGTAGGGCTGGATGATCGCGAGCTCCACCGTCAGCATGACGGCCACGAACGCCAGCGTATAGGCGAGGATCGTCGCGACGTCGAAAAGCTGGAAATGCAGGTGGATCTGGAATCCGACTCCGTTCGAGCGTCCGAGCAGTTCAACCACCAGTACGATCTTCCAGATGAGCGCGATGCCGGACCGGCTTGCAGCGGCGATGAAGGGCTGCAGTTGCGGCAGCACCACGTCCGCGAGCATGCGCCGGCCGCTGAAGCGATAGACCCTGGCCATCTCCGTCAATGCCGGGTCCATCGCCCGCGTGCCCTCCCGCAGCGTGACGACGACGTTCGGGATCTTGTTGACCGCCACGGCGCCAATCGCCGCCGCCTCGTTCAGGCCGAACCAGATATAGGCAAGCACGATCGTCACCAGCGCCGGAATGTTGAGGAACAGCACCACCCAGGGATCGAAGATCGTGTTCAGCCTGTCGTCGCGTCCGAGCGCGATGCCGATCGCCGATCCGATCGCCATGGCGATGACGAACGCGCCGATCACCCGCATAAGCGTCATGCCGAGGTGGAAGAACAGGTCGCCCGTCGCCGCCTCCGCCAGCATGGCGGCGAGCACCGCCCCCGGGCCCGGCAGGGCCCGACTGTCGGCGAGGAACGCGACGACAGCCCAGACGGCGAACAGCCCGGCGATCGATCCGGCCGCGATAAACGCCGGCACCGCCCCGTGCCGCTTTGAAGCGTCAGCGTGCATCGGCGGAAAGCGCCCAGTTACCGAGCGGAAAGGAATGCGGCGAAACAGACGGGTTGCCGGTCCGTGCCGTTGAGCCAGCCATTGCAGATCCTTGTCGTTGGCCCCGCCGGTGCGGGATTGTTGTCCTGCGTTCATCCATCCGCCCGGGGCGGAGCGCCGGAATTCGATCTCCCTGCCGGGCCGATCATAGACCGGCAGCCGTACACGTAAAGATAGCGATTTCAGGGACGCGCAGCCGATAACCGCAGCGCGTCGCGTCAGACCGTCAGGACCAGCTTGCCCGTCGCCCTGCGGCTCCGCAGTTCGGCCAGGGCATCCTCGGCCTTTTCCAGCGGATAGGTCCGGCTCACCGGCGGCTTCAGCCGGCCTTCGTTGTACCAGTCGAACAATTGCCGGAAATTCGCCGCCTCGACCTCCGGCTCCCGTTCGCGGAACGAGCCCCAGAACACGCCGACGATCGACGCGCCCTTCAGCAACGCCAGGTTGGCCGGGATCGACTGGATGCTGCCGCCGGCGAAGCCGACAACCAGCAGCCGACCGTTCCATGCGAGCCCGCGCACCGCCTCAAGGCCGAGATCGCCGCCGACCGGATCGTAGATGACATCGGCGCCCCGGCCCGCCGTCAGGCCCTTGATGCTGTCCTTCAGCGAGGCTTCCGAATAGTTGATCGTCTCCGCCGCGCCATATTCGCGCGCCAATGCCAGCTTTTCCGCGCTGCTTGCCGCGGCGATCACGCGGGCGCCCATCAGCCTGCCGAGCTCGACGGCGGTCAGGCCGACACCGCCTGCCGCGCCCAGCACCAGCAGCGTCTCGCCGGGCCGGAGCGCGGCGCGCTGTTTCAGCGCGTGGCAGGACGTTCCATAGATCATGCCGAAGCCGGCGGCCGTCACCGCGTCCATTGCCGCCGGCCGGCGCATCACCTGCCACTCGCTGGCGACGAGTTCCTCCGCGAAGCCGCCCCACAACGTCACCGCGATCACAGAGTCGCCGACCGCGACGCGCGTGACTTTCGGGGCCACCTCGGTCACCTCGCCCGCCACCTCGCCGCCAGGCGGGAACGGCAGGTCCGGCCGGGACTGATACTTGCCGTCGACGATCAGCGTATCGGGAAAATTGACGCCGCAGGCCTCGACCCTGATCCGCACCTCACCGGCCGCGAGCGACCGCGATGCGACTTCGCCGACGCTCAGGGGGCCGCCATAGGACGTGCACAGGATGGCCT
>DATHRP010000123.1:0-1724 GCA_035465195.1 Afifellaceae bacterium
CGACCAGGTCGGCAAGCGCGTCGTGCTGACCGGCGGCGCGAGCCAGCTGACCGGGCTGACGGAAACCGCGCGGCGGATCCTCGGGCGCAATGTGCGACTCGGCAGACCGCTCGGCATCGCCGGCCTGCCGGAGGCTGCGAAGAACCCCGCTTACGCCACCGTGGTCGGGCTGATCATCTACCCGCAGGTGGCGCGGATCGAGCAATTCCAGGCGCGCTGTCCGGCGCGGCTGGGCATGACAGGAACGGACGGATACTTCGCCCGGATGGGGCGATGGATCAAAGAGAGTTTTTAACCAGGCAAACGGAGACACCGCAGGCGCTGTCGCCTGCCAGCAATCGGCGAAGAGGACTAAGAAATGACCATCAACCTGCAAATGCCCGACATTACCGAACTGAAACCAAGGATCACCGTCTATGGCGTCGGCGGTGGCGGATGTAACGCCGTCAACAACATGATCGAGGCCGGCCTTCAGGGCGTCGAGTTCGTTGTCGCGAACACAGACGCGCAGGCACTGACCATGTCGAAGGCCGACCGGCTGATCCAGATGGGCGTTGCGGTGACAGAAGGCCTGGGCGCCGGTTCGCAGCCGGAAATCGGGCGGGCGGCGGCAGAGGAGGCGATCGACGAGATCAACGACCACCTTGCCGGCGCGCACATGGTGTTCATCACCGCGGGCATGGGCGGCGGTACCGGAACGGGTGCGGCGCCGGTGGTTGCACGGGCGGCTCGCGAAGCGGGCATCCTCACCGTCGGCGTGGTCACCAAGCCGTTCCAGTTCGAAGGCCAGCGTCGCATGACGATCGCTGAGCAGGGCATCCAGGAACTGCAGAAGCATGTCGATACCCTGATCGTCATTCCCAACCAGAACCTGTTCCGAATCGCCAACGAGAAGACGACGTTCGCCGATGCGTTCGCGATGGCCGACGAGGTCCTCTATTCCGGTGTCGCCTGCATCACCGACCTGATGGTCAAGGACGGCCTCATCAATCTCGACTTTGCCGATGTGCGTTCCGTGATGCGCGAGATGGGCAAGGCGATGATGGGAACCGGCGAAGCGTCCGGCGACAAGCGGGCGATCGAGGCGGCCGAGGCAGCGATTTCCAATCCGCTGCTCGACGACGTTTCGATGCAGGGCGCGCAGGGGCTGCTGATTTCCATTACCGGCGGCAAGGACATGACGCTATTCGAGGTCGACGAGGCTGCGAGCCGGGTGCGCGAGGAAGTCGACAACGACGCCAATATCATCTTTGGCGCGACGTTCGACGAGCGTCTGGAGGGCACGATCCGCGTTTCCGTGGTGGCGACGGGAATCGACGCGCAGGCGCAGGCCCTTGAAGACCTGCCGCCGCAGGAGCAGATGGTCGAGCTGACCAAGCGCCTGAAGACCGTTGGCCAGCCCGGCGCGACCAATGCGGCGCAGATGCGCACTTCCGGCCAGCGCAATTCGGTTGACGCGCTGGAGGACGAACTGGCCGTGCAGCGCGTTGCGGCCAATGGCGGCGGCGCCCCGGCACAGCGCCGGTCTCCGGCCGATCCCGGTGTACGCATCGGTCCCTTCCGGCCCGATCCCTCGCTGGTGGCGATACAGCGCGAGCCCGTTGGCGAACTCGACGGGCCCGTCCATTCCGATCCCGCCGATGGTCCGTCCGGACCGTACATTCCGCCGGAAGCCGAGCGGCCGTCGGCCGACGGTCCGCGGATGCCGAAGGTGGAAGACTTCC
>DATHRP010000124.1:0-3927 GCA_035465195.1 Afifellaceae bacterium
GTCTGAAAATATGCGCCCTCACGGCGAACATAGAAGCCGGCCGGGTCCACAATCAGCGGAAAATGACCTCCGGGTGGATCCTGCGCGTCGAACAGGAAGGTGGTGCGCTTGCGCGGTTCGACGGGGATCGTGATCCCAGCCATGGCCGCCGTCTCCGCGCCGCGCGGGCCGGAGGCGTTGACGACCGTGCCGCAGACGATCCGCTCGCCGGTCTTCAGCGTGACGCCGGTTACCCGGTTGCCCTGCCGGTCGATCGCTACGACTTCGTTGGCGATATAATCGACGCCGGCCGCGCGCGCGGCTCTCTGCCAACTCTGCATCATAGTGAAACCGTCGAACCATCCTTCGCCTCTGCCGTTGTAGCTCGCCATGGCGGTGCCGTCGGGATCGAGGAAGGGAAATCGCGCAGCGATCTCATCCGGCTCCAGCAGTTCCGTCGCCGCGCCGCACGCCGTCTGGACGGCATGGTTCTCGCGCAGCACGCCGACGCCGGACGGGCTGGCGAGAAACAGGTAACCGAACGCGTCTAGCCTGATCTCCGGCACGTCCGGATCTTCGGCGCCGACTTGGTTTTTAAAATCCCGAATGTACTCGGTGCCGAACAGGGAGATCTCGACGTTGATCGCGTTGGAGAACTGGTGGCGGATGCAGCTCGCGCTCATCGCGGTGGAGGAGAATTCCAGTGCCGGATCCTTCTCGACGACCAGGATGGATCCGTCGAAATCCGGGTTGTCGGTCAGGAACCAGGCCACCGCCGAGCCCATTATCGCGCCGCCGATGATGACGATTTCATAGCGCGATGCGGTAGGCGTCGGACCGATGGGTCCCGGTCTTGGCATGCTTGTTTCCCCGTCCCGAAAGCCGACACCTGCCGATGGCGCATGCATCTGTCGTCAGCGGTACCGACGTTCGGGTCATCCGGCCCGAACTATCTGCTGAACTACCCCCACCCCAACCCTCCCCACAAGGGGGAGGGAGAAGAAGTTTCCGTCTCGCAGAAACGTTCGGCCGAAATTTCCTGCCCCGAGGAGTCTGAAATTCCTCCTTCGATATCGGCCGCCCGGCAATTCAGGCTATTCAACCGCCCCTTGAAGTCCGCGCACCTCCACCCTCCCCCTCGCGGGGAGGGTCGGCGCGAAGCGCCGGGGTAGGGGTCGGCGCAGCCGCACCCTACCCCTGCACCATGATGTTGAGCATCGCCTGGCGGCGCTCCTCTGTGGCGACCCTTATCGCGCGTTCGATGGCGGTCGGGACGTCGGCGCCGTCGGTGACCGTCTCAGCCCAGGCGCGGCTCGCCTCGGCTGTCTTGGTGAAGTCCGGGCTCGGGCTCAGCGCCGTCAGCGGCATCTCGTTTGCCTTCGCGGCGTAGCCGTCGGGATAGAGCCCCATCACCGAGCGGCGCACGGCATGCCATTCGCCGTTGTTGAGGATGATGACGATGACGGGCAGATCGAGCGCCTCGGCGATCTGGTGGCAGACGGTCGGGTTGGCGAACATGTAGGAGCCGTCGCCCAGCGTCGCGATGGAGATCCTGTCCGGATCGGCGAGCTTCGCTCCGAGCGCCGCCGGGAACGACCAGCCGAGGCCGCCGGAATGCGGCTCCTGGAACCAGGAGAGCGGACCGGACCGGCTGAGCGGGCCGAGCTCGGTGCCGAGTTCGGAGAAGACCGCGGACTTGCGGTCGCGGAGCGCCTCGCCGAGGCAATGACTGACCCAGGCCTTGGTGCAGGGCGAACGGTTGCCTTCCGCCGCGCGGGCAACGATGGCTTCGCGCTCCGCCTGCGAGGCGGCGGCCAGTTTCTCGCGCCTGGCGGCGAGCGTCGCCTCGTCGCGCGGCTTGCCGTCCATCGCAGCGATCAGCGCCGGGACCGTCAGCCGGTTCTCGCCGGCAATCGAAATGTCGGAGGGGAAGTTTCGCACCGGGAAGCGCGAATAGATCGGGTCCGGACCCATATTGATCACCTTCGCGCCCGGCTTCAGACGGTGCTTGTCTGGCCACCACGGCGCGAGGCTGTCGAGGATGACGACGACGTCGGCCTCCGCCATCCACGGGCCGGGGTCGGCGCCGACATGGCAGGGATGGTCGGTGTCGATTGCAAGATGCGTCGCCCAGTAGGAGCAGACGGCGATGGCCCAGTCCTCGGCCCATCTGGCGAAGGCAGCGAAGCTTTCGGCATCGCCGGCGCCGCGCTGGGCGATGACGAGCGGGCTCTTCGCGCCGGCGAGCAGGTCAGCCGCCGCCTCGATCGCGGCCGGATCGCCCTGGCCGGCGGAAGGCGCCATCGACGGCGGCGCTTCCAGCGTTTCCACCGGCGTCGCCTCGCACAATGTCTCGCGCGGCAGCGCCATGTAGACCGGCCCCTTCGGCGTGGAATTGGCGATGGCGTAGGCGCGGTCGAGGAGTTCGGCGATCTGCTCGGGGAACTTCAATTCGTACTCCCACTTGCAGGCCTCACGCACCAGCGCGTTCTGGTCGCGCATCTCCTGGCCCCAGCCGATCGGCACCGTGCGGGCACCAAAACGATCCTTCTCCGTCACCGGCGTGCGGCCGGACATCAGGATCATCGGCACGTTCTCGCAGGCCGCGTTGATCGCGCCGATGGCGCCGTTGGCGAGGCCTACATTGGTATGCAGCATGACCGCCTGCGCCTTGCCGGAAATCAGGTAGAACCCATGCGCCATGCCCATCGCGGCATGCTCGTGCGGAATGACCAGCGGCTTCGGCAGGTCGATATCGAGTGCGGCGGCCTCCGCCAGGCCCTCAATGATCGGCGGGAAATCGGTGCCGGAATTGGCGAAGACATAGTCGACGCCGAGCGCCTTCAGCCTGGAAAAGATCGCCCCGCCGGCGGTCATGGTATTGGGCATGTGGGTTTTCCCTCGAAAGATCGTTGGTCTGAAGGAAGCAGGTCTGAGACCGGGTGTCGAGTGCCTCGCCTGCCAGCCGAATCCTGCCAACCGGCGAATTCAATCTTCCGACAGATCTGAGGCCAGCCAACGTGCTGTCTCATTCACAGACCGCTTGATTGGGACGGAATTTGCTTATCGAATCTCGTCCGGTGAAGCCGCCCCCGATTCTTGCGTCGGGAGCACTTCGCCGGTCGTGTATCCGGCATCATCATCGAGGGAGACACGATCATGACAAAAATCGCAGCGTCGCACGGCACGCCCGAGCAATTGAGAGATCCCGACTACACGCCGCCGCCGGCATCGGCCTTTAGCTCGAGCCCGGCGCGTTGCAGCATCTGCCCGACACGGCGAAGATCCTGCTCACGTCCGGATTGTTGCCGGCAGCCTTCCTGGCGATCCTTCTCAACCTCGTCCTGCCCGAGGAGTTGGGCGACGAGCAGACGGAGGAGATGTCGGGCGGCATGGCCGGCCACAAGCACGACGGCCACGTCTGAGGCGTAGCTTTGTGAAACAGGCCCCGCATGCAACTGCGGGGACAATATCAGAACGCGGATTCGCGGATCAGCACGGCTGCGACGCGGCGCCAGACGGCGCGGGCGATACTCTCCGGCTCGCCCGCGAGGCGGACAACACCGCGCACTTCGCTGTCCGAGGCCACGTCCATGTTCGTCTGCAGGCGGGCACTGAATACGGAGCCGGCGGCGACTTCGCTGCCATGGCGGTCCTGCTCGACGGCGATCCGCCCGCCATAGCGGCTGGAAAAGTGCGGGCTTTCAAGCATCTTCAAGGCCGCCGGTGCGATTTCGACGAGGGTCGCGTCGACCTTGTCGCGCTGCGGATCGTCGGGCACGAACGTTCCCGGCGCGCCGAGGCTGACGCGGTTGACCACGTCTTCCGCGAGGGCGACGACGATCTCCGAGCGTTGGTCGGCGACGATCCGCGCGAAACGTGTGTCGCGACCGGCCCAAAGACCCGGTCGGATGGCATCATTCAGGCTGACCACGCGTCCGGCAATCG
>DATHRP010000125.1:0-16007 GCA_035465195.1 Afifellaceae bacterium
TACCGGCATTGTCTTCGTCAGAACCAATATCCCCGGTTCCGCGGACGTCGAAATTCCGGCGGTATCCTCGTCGGTCAGCGGCACCCAGCTCTGCACCATCCTCGGCGACCCGACCGGAGCCTTCGTTTCCACGGTTGAGCATCTGATGGCGGCCCTGTCGGCGATGGGCGTCGACAATCTGTCGATCGAGATCGACGGTCCGGAAGCGCCGATCATGGACGGCTGCGCGGAAGCGTTCGTCGAAGCGATCGACCAGACCGGGCTGGAAGTCCAGAAAGCCAAGCGGCGGTTCATCCGCGTCGTCAAGCCGATCCGGATCGAGGAGGGCGACGCCTATGCGGAATTCCGTCCTTACGAGGGCCGGCGTTTCGAGGCGACCATCGAATTCGAAAATCCTTTTATCGGCCGCCAGGAACTCGGTGTCGACCTGACGCCGTCGTCGTTCCGCCGCGAGATCTGCCGGGCACGGACGTTCGGCTTCATGAGCGACGTGGAGCGGCTCTGGGAGGCCGGTTTTGCGCTCGGCTCGTCCCTCGACAATTCGGTCGTGATCGGTGACGAGGGGGTGGTCAATCCGGAAGGTCTTCGCCATCCCGACGAATTCGTCCGGCACAAGGTCCTCGACGCCGTTGGCGACCTGTCGCTGGCCGGTGCGCCGATTCTCGGGGTTTTCCGGTCCTACAAGGGCGGACACCGGATCAATGCGATTGCGCTTCAGGCCCTGCTTGCCGATGAAAGCGCGTACGCGATCGTCACGCTCGGCGACAGGCGCCAGGAGCGCGCCGAAGGCCATGCCGACCTGCTGCCGGGCCTCGTTGCCGCAGCCTATGCGCCGGAACGCTCGTAGCTCGACGCCACAGGTTGGCCACGATTGCATGATCTTGAGGGCCGATTGGCTCGTCCGGCAGACGGCGCTCTTTGCGTTTCGCCCGGAGTGGGCTAACAAGGCATCCTTATCGAAATACCGGGCGCGTATTCATGAGTGAGCAGTTGAAGATGATATCTGCGGCATCGCCTGTGCGGGCCTCGCGCCTGCAGACTTGGCCCGTTCGGCTGGCCGGCGTGCTGCTGGCCTGTTCGCTGGCCGGTTGCGCCTCGTTCCTGAGCAAGTCGAAGACCGACGAACTGGCGGAGGCCGATCCACCGGATCTGCTTTACAATCAGGGCCTTGCCTACCTCAACGCCGGCGATGTTTCCAAGGCCGGCGAGAAGTTCAAGGCCATCGACGAGCAACATCCCTATTCCGACTATGCCCGCCGCTCGATGATCATGTCGGCCTACGTGAATTTCCGGCGCGGCCGCTATCCTGAGACCATCAACGAGGCGAAGCGTTACGTCACGCTGTTTCCGGCAAGCGACGATGCGGCCTATGCGCAATATCTGATCGGCGAATCGTATTTCAGGCAGATCCCGGACGTCACGCGCGACCAGGCGGCCGCCGCGCATGCAATCCAGGCGATGAACCAGGTGGCGATCAACTATCCCGATTCGGAATATGCGGCCGATGCGCGCAAGAAGATCCAGATCGCCCGGGACCAGATTGCGGGCAAGGAGATGCAGATCGGCCGCTATTATCTGGAACGGCGGGAATACCTCGCTGCGGTCAACCGGTTCAAGACGGTCGTTACCGACTACCAGACGACGCGCCACGTGGAAGAGGCGTTGCACCGGCTGACGGAATCCTACATGGCGCTCGGGCTTGTCCAGGAGGCCCAGACATCGGCTGCGGTACTGGGACACAATTTCCCGGATTCCAACTGGTACAAGGACTCGTACCGGCTGCTCGGAAAGGGCGGGGTTGCGCCGCAGGAAAATCGTGACTCGTGGATATCCAGAGCCTTTCGCACGGTGAGCGGAGCCTGATATTATCCGCTGGTCATGCTGGCGAATCTGACCGTTCAGGACATTGTTCTCATAAACCGGCTGGGCATCGAATTCGATGCCGGCCTGTCCGTGCTGACCGGTGAGACCGGTGCCGGCAAATCGATCCTTCTCGATGCCCTGTCGCTTGCGATCGGCGCGCGGGGCGATGCGTCGCTTGTGCGCTCCGGGGCCCGCCAGGGTCAGGTCAGCGCCGTTTTCGACGTTCCCGCCGGGCATCCCGTCTTCGACTATCTGAAAGCAAACGGCATCAATCCGGAATCGCCATTGATCCTGCGTCGCGTTCAGACTGCCGACGGCAAGTCGCGGGCCTTCGTCAACGACCAGCCCTGCTCGGTGGGGCTCTTGAAGGGGCTCGGCACGCTGCTCGTGGAAATCCACGGCCAGCATGACGACCGGGCGCTGGTGTCGCCGGAAGAGCACAGGCGGCTGGTCGACGCGTTCGGCCGGCTCGAGGTGGACGCCGCGACCGTTTCCGAACGCATCGTCCGGCTGAAGGACCTGGAAGAGGAAGCACGCAGGGTATCGGACGCCGTCGAGGCGTCCGCCCGCGAAATCGATTTTCTGCAGGCGGCCGTGCGGGAACTGGAAACCCTGTCACCGGAACCCGGCGAGGAAGAGCGGCTGGCGGAGCGCCGGCAGGTGCTGATGCGTTCGGAAAAGATCGCCGGCGATCTGAATGACGCCTACGAGATCATCGGCGGTAACGTGTCGTCGGTGCCGGACCTTGCCGCGCTTCTGCGGCGGCTGGAACGCAAGGCCGCTGAAGCGCCCGGCGTGCTCGATGCGACGATCGCCGCACTTGCATCGGCGCTCGACAATCTGGAAGAGGCGCGCCTTGCGCTGGAGGGAGCGCTGCGGGACGCGGATTTCGAACCGCGCGAACTGGAGACGACCGAGGAACGGTTGTTCGCACTGCGCGCGGCTGCCCGCAAGCACCAGACGGAAGTCGAGAACCTGCCGGCGCTGGCCGCCGAGTTCTCCGCCCGTCTTGCCGATATCGATTGCGGTCGCGAGAGGCTGGATGGGCTGCGGGAAGCGATCGCGCTGGCGCGGGCCGACTACCGCAATGCGGCCGCCGTGCTGTCGCGCAAGCGGCACGAGGCGGCTGCGCTTCTCGAGGAGGCGGTGAACGCCGAGCTTCCGGCGCTCAAGCTCGATACAGCGCGGTTCATGGCGGTGATCGAAACGGACGAGGATGCCGAGATGGCTGACGGCTTCGACACGATCACCTTCCATGTCCAGACCAATCCAGGCACCCAGCCCGGCCCTATGATGAAGGTGGCGTCGGGCGGCGAGCTGTCACGCTTCATGCTGGCCCTCAAGGTCGCGCTGGCAGACCGCGGTTCGGCACCCACGCTGGTGTTCGACGAGATCGACACCGGTGTCGGCGGTGCAGTTGCCGAGGCGATCGGCCGGCGGCTCAGCCGGCTTGCCGAGCGGGTCCAGGTGCTGTCGGTGACCCATGCGCCGCAGGTCGCGGCCCGGGCGCGGCACCATTTCCTGATCTCCAAGGACCTGAGCCGGGAAAGCGATTCCGTGAGCACGGCGGTAGAACCGATCGCGGCAGACGTCCGGCGTGAGGAAATCGCCCGCATGCTGGCCGGCGCCACGATCTCCGACGAGGCCCGCGCCGCCGCAGACCGGCTGATCGCCGGAGAGGCGGCATGACGGCGAAGGAAAAGCCGGTCTCCGAACTCGGCGAAAAGGAAGCGACGGCGGAGCTCAAGCGGCTTGCTGCCGAGATCGCCGAATTTGACCGGCTCTATTTCGAGGAGGACGCGCCGGCGATCAGTGATGCGGAATATGATGCGTTGCGCCAGCGGAATCTGGCGATCGAGCAGCGTTTTCCCGAACTGATAAGGGCCGATTCTCCATCCCAAAGGGTCGGATTCAAGCCGGTCGGCAAGTTCGCCAAGGTGCGGCACAGCATTCCGATGCTGTCGCTCGACAATGCCTTCAGCGACGACGACGTCAGGAGCTTCGTCGGCCGTGTCAGGCGGTTTCTTGGCCTTGAAGCTGATGCGCCGGTTGCCATGACGGCCGAGCCCAAGATCGACGGCTTGTCCGCGTCGCTCCGCTACGAGGATCGCAGGCTCGTCGTCGGGGCGACCCGTGGCGACGGGACGGAGGGCGAGGATGTGACCGCCAACCTGAAGACCATCGGCACGATACCACTGGAATTGCCTGCCGACGCGCCGGACGTGGTGGAGATACGCGGCGAAGTCTACATGAGCCACCGGGATTTCGCCGAACTGAACCGGCGCATGGAGGCCAGCGGACGGGTCTTCGCCAATCCGCGCAATGCGGCCGCGGGCTCGGTGCGCCAGCTCGATCCCAAGATCACGGAAGAGCGGCCGCTGAACTTCTTCGCCTACGGATGGGGTGAAATGGGAGCGCTTCCGGCCGATACCCAGATGGGCGTCATCGAGGCATTCGGACGGTGGGGATTCGCGGTCAATCCGCTCATGAAGCGATTCAAGTCCGCCGAGGAACTGATTGAACATTATCACGAAATCGAGGAGCAGCGCGCCGACCTCGGTTACGATATCGACGGCGTCGTCTACAAGGTCGACGACCTTGCGCTGCAGGAGCGCCTCGGCTCCGCATCGCGGTTTCCGCGCTGGGCGATCGCGCACAAGTTTCCCGCCGAGAAGGCGACTACCGTCCTGGAGGAAATCGAGATCCAGGTCGGGCGCACCGGTGCACTGACGCCGGTCGCCAAGCTGCGGCCGGTCACCGTCGGCGGTGTCGTCGTCTCGAACGCGACCCTGCACAACGAGGACTACATCAAGGCCATCGGCCGGAACGGCGAGCCGATCCGCGACGGAAAGGATATCCGCATCGGCGACACGGTGACGGTGCAGCGCGCCGGCGACGTGATTCCGCAGGTCATCGACGTTGACCTGACTAAGCGGCCTGCCGGTGCCGAGCCGTACGCCTTTCCGACCGTCTGTCCGGAATGCGGCAGCGATGCCGTTCGTGAACATGATCCGAATACGGGCAGGATCGACGCGGTGCGGCGTTGTACGGCCGGGCTGATCTGTCCCGCGCAGGCCATGGAACGGCTGAAACACTTCGTTTCACGCGGCGCTTTCGACATCGAGGGGTTCGGAGAAAAACAGGTCGAGGCGTTCTACAGGGACGGGCTGATCGCGCATCCTTCGGACATATTCACACTGGAGGAGCGAGACCGGCGGGCATCGAAGAAGCTGGAGGACAGGGAAGGATTCGGTGAAACCAGTGTCCGCAACCTCTTCGCCGCGATCGACGAGCGGCGCACGGTCGATCTCTACCGGTTCATCTACGGGCTCGGTATCCGCCATGTGGGCGAGGGGACGGCGAAACTGCTGGCCCGCAACTTCGGCAGCTGGACGGCGTTCGAAGACGCCGCGCGCACGGTCGGAGACGAGGATTCCGAGGCCCGCGCCAATATGCTCGCGATCGACGGGATCGGCGAGACGGCCGTCGAAGCGATCGCCCAGTTCTTTGCCGAAGACCACAATCTGCAGGAAATCGGAAGGCTGCTCGAGCAAGTTACGCCCGCCGATGCGGAAGCCGTTGCGGCGGATTCGCCGGTCGCCGGCAAGACGGTCGTTTTTACGGGTTCATTGGAGAAGATGTCGCGCGACGAGGCCAAGGCCATGGCGGAGCGGCTTGGCGCCAAGGTATCCGGTTCGGTTTCAGGGAAAACCGACCTGGTGGTGGCCGGACCGGGCGCCGGATCGAAGCTGAAGAAAGCTTCGGAACTCGGCATCGAAGTGATCGACGAGGACGGCTGGTTTGCATTGATCGGGCGCTAGGTCAGACCTTTTCGCTGTATATCCGTTCAGGCGAGTCGGCATTCTACAAAATCGCTGAAGACAGGTCAGTCAGCCTGACCTATAAAGCGGCATGGTCCGTTCGTTCCCCGATTCCATGACGAAGCAGGAACAGTTCCGGCAAGGGATGTCCGATATCTTTCCGGTTCTTGTTTCCGCCGCACCGTTCGGCCTGGTGTTCGGAGCACTAGCTGCCGAGAAAGGCATTCCGCTCGGTCAGATCATCGCCATGAGCGCGCTGATGTATGCCGGCGCGTCGCAGATGGTTGCTCTGGAGCTCTGGGCTTTTCCGCCGCCGTTCTGGACGATCGTGATCGCGGTCCTTGCCGTGAATTTCAGGCATGTCCTTTACAGCGCATCGCTGGGCAGGAAGATGCGTCACTGGTCGCCGTCGCGGCGGTTCTTCGGTTTCGGTTTCCTTGTCGATCCGGTTTTCGCGCTCGCCGACGCCAGATCGAGCGCGCACCTGTCCGGTGCCTACTATGCCGGCATGACGGCAGTGCTCTATCCGCTGTGGATCGCCGCCTCGGCGATCGGCGCGCTTTTTGGAAACCTGATCGATGACCCCAAGGTTTGGGGCCTCGATTTCATTCTCACGGCATATTTCGTCGTACTCGTGCTGGGCTTCCGCGCCCGGCCGAACGCTGCTGCCGTGATCATTGCGACGTCCGCCGTCGCGGTCCTCGTCTACTTCACGCTCGGCCCGCCTTGGCATGTCGCCACCGGCGGATTTGCGGGGATCCTGGCGGCTGCCGCGCTGGTCAGGCCCAAGGCCGGCGGCACCGGCGGAGAGACGGAGGAGGGCGTGTCATGAGCGACGATCTCTTCGCTTATGGCCTCATCCTGGCGCTTGCGACGGCCACCTACGCGACCCGCATTGGCGGCGATCTCGTCCTGTCGCGCTTCAAGAGGATAAATCCGCGGGTGGAGGCGGCACTGGATGCGGTGCCGATCGCCGTCATTACCGCGATCGTCGTGCCGGTGGCGCTGGCCACGGGGGTCGCGGAAAGCTGCGCGGTCGCGGTGACCGTTGCCGCGACGTTCCGGCTGTCGACGAATGCCAGTATCCTGGCCGGTGTGGTGACGGTCGCGGTTCTGCACGCCGCCGGCCTCTGACGCTAGTTCTGCCGCGAGCGGATGACCGTGAAGGCACCCAGCGAGAACACCAGCAGCCCGAAAATCAGGAAATGGGGCAGGTAGGACGTCGACAGGCGCTCGAACGGGCTGAGCCTTTCACGATAGGTCAGGCGCTGCGCTTCGATCTTTTCATTCCAGTCGCCCTGATAGGCCGACAGAGCATGGGCGAGCAGGCGATTGGCTTCGGCTGTCCGGCCGATTGCGTCCAGCGACGTCGCGAGATCGAGACTTGTCAACTGCTGCAGATGACCGTTGGCATCGGCTTCGCGGCTGGCCATGAAGAACGCCAGGAGATTGGCTGCCTCTTCGTCGCGGCCTGAATAGCGGTATTGTTTGGCAAGCTGGCGCACGATGCCCGCGGCGCGGTCGCCGGGTGAACCGACGTAACGATCGTTGGAATTGTCGTAGTCGAAATATTCGCCGACGCCGTATTCGAGCAGCGGAATAAGGTCGGGATATTTCTTGTCGACATGGGGATAGAGCGCGACGGCGGCGGCGACGATTTCGTCGTTCCGGCCCTTGAAGTCGCGGATGGCCTGGAAGAACGACTTGGCCTTTTCCCGGTTCGGAATCCGGCCGTCCTGCCAGATCGTGTAGAGATCCTCGATCTTCCGGATCGGACGTAATTCCACCTCGGTCCACCATTCCGGTTCAGCGCAGCATTGCGGGAAGGCACGTTTGGGCAGCCTGTAGGTAGGGTCGACCAGGCCGGCGAAATCGTAGGCGGCGGCTGCTGATGCGGTCGAGACAGACAGGCTGATACAGACGAGGGCGAGGAGTCTGAACAACATTGTTCTTATCCGTGAAATTCGTTCGGTCCGGCAGGATGCGCATCCTATGGCCGGAGCCTTAATTTGGTGTGAATCGCGTTCTTGACTGACGTTGCGGCATCAGGCTTGCTGACAGGTCTGCGGCAGCGAAGCATCAGAATGCAGAAGCGTTCCATCATCATCGATACGGATCCGGGCCAGGACGACGCCGTCGCCATCCTGCTCGCCCTGGCCAGCCCGGAACTGGAGGTACTCGGGATCACGGCGGTTGCCGGCAATGTGCCGTTAGCGCTGACGCAGAAGAATGTCCGCTAGGTCTGCGAGCTCGCTGGCCGGACCGAGGTCAGGGTCTTCTCCGGTGCCGACCGGCCGCTCCGGCGCGACCTGGTGACGGCGGAATATGTGCACGGCAAGAGCGGGCTCGACGGGCCCGACCTGCCGGAACCGCAAATTCCGCTGCAGGACGGACGTGGCGCAGAATTCATCGTCGAGGCGGTGATGACGCAGCCCGACCGCACGGTGACTTTGTACGCGCTCGGACCGCTCACCAATATCGCCCTGGTGCTGGAGCGGGAGCCGGCGATCGCAGGGCGGGTGCAGGAGCTTGTCTTGATGGGCGGCGGCGCTTTCGAGGGCGGCAACACGACGCCCGCGGCGGAGTTCAACATCTATGTCGACCCGCATGCCGCCCGGGCGTCTTCGCCGCCGGAATGCCGACCACCGTGTTTCCGCTCGACTGCACGCACCAGGCCCTGACGAGCAGAGAGAGAGGATCCCGGCCTTCCGGGCGCTCGGCACGCGGGTCGGCGAGGCGACGGCGCAACTGCTGGAGTTCTTCGAGCGCTTCGACGAGGAGAAATACGGCACGGACGGCGGTCCGCTGCACGATCCGAACGTCATCGCATGGCTGCTCAGGCCGGAGCTCTATTCCGGCCGGAAGGTCAATATCGAGATCGAAACGGATTCGAATCTGACAATGGGCATGACTGTGATCGACTGGTGGGGGTGACCGACCGCGCGCCGAACGCCCATTTCGTCCGCGGTCTCGATGCCGACGGCTTTTTCGGTCTGCTGACGGAGAGGCTGGCGCGGCTTTGACGTCTAGGCCGTGATCGGCCGGCAGGCGGCGGCGAGCCACGTGCGTTCGGGCTCGCCGAGACCGGGCCATCCTGACAGGGTGCCGTGGACCCGGGCATGATAACAGTCGAGCCAGGCGCGTTCGGCCGGCGACAGCAGCGAGGGCGCGATCAACCGTCTGTCGATGGGCGCCAGCGTGATGGTTTCAAACGACAGCATTTCGCGGTTGCCGCCGGGAACTGAGGTTGCGTCGCGCACGACGATCAGGTTTTCGATGCGGATGCCGAATTCGTCCTGCACGTAGAAGCCTGGCTCGTTGGAAATGATCATACCCGGCTCGAGCGCGACCGTGCCGGTCTTGGCGATGCGCTGCGGACCCTCGTGGACGGACAGATAGGAGCCGACGCCATGGCCGGTTCCATGATCGAAATCGAGCCCCGCCTGCCAGAGGACCTGGCGAGCCAGAACGTCGAGCTGTGCGCCGTTCGTGCCTTTGGGGAAGCGGGTCCGGGCGAGTGCGATATGGCCCTTCAGCACCCGGGTGAAGCGGTCGCGATAGAGCTCGAGCCGCTCCGGCTCCGGCGTGCCGACGAGCAAGGTGCGGGTGATGTCGGTGGTGCCGTCGCGATACTGGCCGCCTGAATCGAGCAGGAACAGGTCGCCGTTTTCGACCGTCCGGTTGGTCTGTTCGCTCACCCTGTAATGGACGATCGCGCCGTTCGGGCCGGCGGCCGAAATGGTATCGAACGAAATGTCGGCGAGCGGCATCCCGTCCTCGTTTCCGGCCCGGATGCGGAACTCCTCGAGTTTTCGCGCCGCATCGATTTCCGTCAGCGCACCGCCCGGTGCTTCCGCGTCGAACCAGACCAGGAACCGGAGCATGGCCGCACCGTCGCGGATGTGGGCCTTGCGGCTGCCGGCCAGTTCGGCCGCAGATTTGCGCGACCGGGGCAGGGCGGCGGGATCGCGGCCTTCGATTATCTCGCCGCCGGCGGCCTCGACGATCCGCGCTATCGCATCGGCCGAAAGAGCGGGGTCGAACAGCACGGTCTTGCCTGCCCTGCCGAGGCTGGCCAGCGCATCCTCGAACCTGTCCCGTTCCTCCACGTCGATATCGGCCTGCAGTTCGTCGCGGACGGAATTGGACAGTTTGCACCCGTCGATGAAGAGGGAAGGGCGGCCGTCCCGGTTGAGGATGGCGAACGATAGCGGCAGTGGCGTATGGGGAACGTCGCTGCCGCGTATGTTGAAGGCCCACGCGACCGACGCGGGATCGCTCAGGATCGCGGCGTCGGCATTGGCCTTGTCGAGGCTCTCCGACAGAAGCTTCAGCTTGTCCTGCCGGGCAGTGCCGGTCAGTTCGTCGGGCTGCAGGCTGACCTGCGCCTGTGGCGGAGGCGGCCGGTCCGTCCAGGCCTGGTCGAGGGGATTGTCCTCGACGGCGATCAGTTCGCCCTTTCCCTCCAGCGCCTGCTCGATAAGCCTGGCCTGGCCCCGCGTGACCAGCCACGGGTCGAAGCCGATCCGTGCGTTTTCCGGGGCGTTTTCGCCCAGCCATTCGGCGGGGCTCTTATCGAGGACTGACACCGGTTCGAACAGCCCGGTGTCGACCTGGTGGCGGACCTGGACCGTGTATCGCCCGTCGATGAATATGGCGGCCCTGTCCGGCAGCACGACGGCGGTTCCGGCCGAGCCGGTGAAGCCGGTCAGCCATGCAAGCCGCTCGGCATTGGCCGGGACATACTCCCCCTGATGCTCGTCGGCGCGGGGAACGATGAAGCCGTCGAGCCCGGCGGCCTTCAGCCGCTGGCGCAGGGCGGCAAGACGGGCCCTGCCTTTCGACGGATCGGATATGTTATCGAAGCTCTGGAACATTCGCACTACCTAACACGGCGCCGCCGCGATTCCAGCGCGATTCCACCGGAAAAGGCCGGCTTCGCGACGCCAGGCTCTATTGCGATGCAAAATTATGAATTCGCATATGCGAAAAACACCGGGCTGGCATGCATTTAGGGCGGTAACCGGCTCGGCCCCGGCGTCATAGATTGGATGCGAAGCGGGCCCATCAGTGGGCCGCAAGACGAGGATCAAGATCATGGCATTTGCCACAACCGACTTCACTGCGGCCGAAACCGGCGCCCGCCCCGGGTTCTTTTCCCGGTTCTGCAGGGCAATGGTCGAAGCGCGCATGCGGCAGGCCGAGCGCATGGTCGCCGCCCATCTCCTGTCGTTCGACGAACGGACGCTGAAGGAGCTCGGCTACGACAGGCATAGCCTGCGCAAGGCGTCGATCGGGCTGGCGCGCTGAACGACGCCATCCCGATCTTGCGAAAGAGGGACCGGCTATCCTGCCGGTCTTAAGAGCGTCAGCACGCTCCATTCTCCCAGCGTCAGCACGCGATCCGGCGTGATGCGCTCACGTCCATAGGCGGCGATCACCCGGTTCCGCTGGCCGGCCAGAAGTCCTGACAGGATCAAGCGACCCCCCGGCGCAAGCAGGCGGGCGATATCCGGCGCAAGCCGCATCAGCGGTCCTGCCAGGATATTGGCGACGATCAGGTCGTAAGGCGCCCGTCGCCGGATTTCCCTGTGCCGGGTTCCTTCGGCGACGACCGATGCGACCAGCGGCCTAACCCGGTTCCGCCCGGCATTCTCACGCGTTATATCGACTGCCATCGGGTCGACATCCGTCGCCAGAACGGGGCAAAGGGCCGCCCTGGCGATGGCGATCGCCAGGACACCGGTGCCTGAACCGATATCGAGCGCATTGCGCGGGCGGCGGACATTCATAACGTCCTGCAGCGCCAGCAGGCATCCGGCCGTAGTCTCGTGATGTCCGGTGCCGAAGGCCTGTCCGGCGTCTATTTCTATCGCTATGCGGCCGGCCTTCGGCGTTTCCCGATCATGGCTGCCATGGACCAGGAATCGCCCGGCCCGGACGGCATTGAGGCCGCTCAGGCTAAGCGCCGTCCAGTCGATATCCGGCGTCGGCTCGACCGTGAGCGGCGCGCAAAAGGCGTCGGATCCGAGCCTGTCGAGGACGATGCGCCGCAGATCGTCCGGCGCGCGGTCGGTGAACCAGGCTTCGACCTGCCAGGCATCGCCGGTATCGGACAACGACACCGCCGCGCCTTCGTCGGCAAAGTCCCGCTCCAGGAATTCGGCTATACGCCGGGCTTCCGGAAATGCCGCAACCAGCCGCGCTGTCGAACTCATGGGCACCTGCCAATACCGTTTGCCGGCTCCTTATTAGGTTCGTTCCCGGCGGCTGTCATCCCCGCGCCGGCGGTGCGAGAACAGATCTGCCGGTCAATCGAGCCACGGCGGCAGCGGCGTATGGAGCGCCAGGATGCTGCGGACCGCAAGGCGCCTGATCGGCGGTACCGCGAGCATCAGCGGTGCCACGGCTGCCGCCAGCGCACTGCGCAGCTTCGTGGCGCCGGTGATCTGGCCGGTCTGCGCGCGGCTGAATTTGAGCGTTCGGATGGCGTAGGGCATCCGGTCCTCGCTGTAGCGTTGCAGGCGATTCTCCGCCAACGCCCAGGCGAACCAGGCCGCGTCCTCCATGCCCAGGTTCATGCCGCGGCCACCTGCCGGCGAGTGCACGTGTGCGGCGTCGCCCATCAGGTAGACCGGGCCTTTCTGAAAGGTCTCGGCGCGCTGATAGGTGATGTGGAACGACGAGCGCCAGACGATATTCTCGACGCCTTCGCTATCGGGGATGGCAGTTCCGATGTCCGGCCGGTTGCTGACGTAGCGCACAAGCGTGTCGCTGATCGGGATGCGGCCGAGAGCGCCGTCAGGCAGCATCGTGAAGACGGCGCGGCCCGGGTCGATGGGCCTGGCGAGCGTGGCGTCGACGAGGCCGAAGGCCTGGGGTTCGCTCTCGCCGCCTGCAAGCGCGATGCCGGCGTCGCGGCGCACCGTGCTGTGCACACCGTCGGCGCTCACGACAAGGTCAGCCGTAACGGCGCGACGGTTGCCGACGCTTTCCAGCGTCGCGGTCACCATGTCGCCGGAGATCGAGAGACCCGTGCATTCCGTTTCCCGTTCCACGGCGATGCCGTATCCGGCGAGACCGTCCTCCAGGAGCCGTTCGGTGCTGCCCTGCGGCAGGACCAGGATATAGGGGTGCGGATTGCCGAGGACCGTCAGGTCGAGTTCCGCGATGTGCCGGCCGCCACGGCGGATTTCCGCGCAGGTCACCCTGTTTCCGGCTGCGACAAGGCGCTCCGCCATTCCGGAGGGCCCAAGCAGGCGCAAGGTGCGGTCGTGGATGGCCAGTGCGCGGGATTCCGTTTCCGGGGTAGGTGCGGCTGCACGGTCGACAATCCGCGGCCTGAACCCGCGGCGCGCGAGCTCGAGAGCCGCCGTCAGGCCGACCGGCCCGGCGCCGATGATCAGGATGGATGGCGTGTCCGTCATGGCCGGAGACTATCGCGTTTTTCGCCACCCCTGAAATGGCTCGAGCGGCTCTTATGGAATATTGCTCCGGTCCGGCGCGCCGACGGCCGGCAGATGATTGACCCGCGTCAAGGTGTTCGGGAGCGGAATCCTTCTAGTCGGCTGGCGTTCAAGACAGGAAAGAGGAACATGTCAGTCAGGGACTGGAACGAATTTGTCGTGCAGACGGACCGGCGCATGGCGGAGGTGCGCAAGGCCATTCCCGACACCGCGCGCGGATTTGCGGATCTGGCCAAGGCGGCGATCGCGCCCGGCGTGCTCGATTCGAAGACGAAAGAACTGATAGCGCTGGCGGTGGGCATAACGACGCGTTGCGACGGCTGTTTGGCCTATCATGCCAGGGCTGCGGCGCGCCATGGCGCAACCCGGGAGGAAGTTGCCGAGACCATCGGCGTCTCGGTCTACATGGGAGGCGGACCGTCAATGATATACGGTGCGGAAGCGCTGGCGGCTTTCGATGCATTTTACGCCGGCAAGGCATAACCTGTATCGCTGCTGGCCAGCCGGGCTGCGTCCATGTGCCGGATAGGGCTGAGATCCTGACGAAAAGGCCTGCCAGTGAGATGGTCGAGATCGACGGGCGGCTGGAAGCCTGGATCGCAGACGAAGACCGGCCCGTGATCTGGGCAATTCATGATGCAGCTCATCCGGGGCCGGAAGGTGTCCATCCGCTCCTGAACGGAGATTTTCTCACTGTATTCGACCAGAGCGGTGCAGAGGCATGGTCCGGTATCGTCGATCTTGAATTCGAAACGGGCCGTCCGTCCGATGGCGGCATTCCCGCGATGCCAACCCAGGAGGCGATGGGATTACCGGTCTACGGCCTTCAGAGACTCATGGCTCCTGATGACTGGGCGCAGATGTTTCTTCAGCGTAGGAAAGCTGGGCTGCGGCGGTACCGCTGACCGCCGCCGGGGCGTTGCGGTGTTCTAACCCCCCGGAGGCGATCTGCCGGCGAGGCCGCTACCATGGCCTAGCTGGGCGCGGCCTCTGCCGGAGACGGCAGAACTCAGGCGATTGCGTCGCCGAATTCCGTGCCGAAGGCCTGCGTCCAGTAATGGTGATAATTCACGCTGCCGGTATCGTCTTCCAGGTAGTAATAGCCGATGCCGATATCCTTGTAGTTCTCGTTGAGAATATTGGCGCGGTGCCCCGGGCTGTTGATCCAGGCATTGACGACGCTTTCCGGCGTCGTCTGTCCGGCGGCGATGTTTTCGCCCCAGTTGCGCCACTCGTAGCCTTGTTCCTCGACCTGCGCCGGAGTGCTGTGGCGGAAGAAGTCGCCCTCGGCCATCGACTCGCTCCAGTCGTCGGCGGCGGCGTTGAGCCGTGCGTCCGACTCCAGCGGCGCCAGCCCGTTGGCTGCCCGGTATTCGTTGACGAGGCGCAGCACCTCGGCCTCGAACGCATCGAGGCTGCCGGGCGTGTCCGCGCCGGTCGGGGGCTCCGGATCGGGATCGGGCGGCGGCGGTGCCGGAGAGGGAGCGGGTTCCGGTTCGGGGTCGGAGCCGGCCGGTCCCTGTTCGACCAACCCGCTCTGTGTGACGAGATAGGACGCGGCGCCGGCATCGTCCGGACTGACGCCGAACAGGAGTTCCTCGATGCTGGTCAGCCTGTCGGTGTCTGTGCCATTTGAAATCTGGATCCGGCTGCCGACGAACTCGATCGTGTAATCGGAAATATCACCGGCAAAGAACGCGGTATCATGGCCGCTGCCGCCGTTCACGTTGTCCGAACCGGCGCTGTCGAGGATCAGGTCGTCGCCGTTCTTGCCATTAATCCGGTCATTGCCGTCGCCGGCGCCGAGGACGTCGTCGCCGTTCGTGCCGCGGACATTCAGCCTGGCGGCGCGCGATCCGCCACCGCCGGAAGAGGCGGAGGGCGCCGGTTCGTCGTAGAAGCCGCCGTTTGCGACGATGAACGTCTCAGGGCTGCTTTCGCCGTCGCCTTCGAAGCGAAGTTCCTCGATATTCGTCAGCCTGTCGGTTTCACCGTTGCGGCTGACCTCGATCCGCTTGCCCGACCGCTCGATGACATAGTCGGAGCGCGAACCGCTGAAGATGGCAGTGTCGTAGCCCTTGCCGCCGTTCATCCTGTCGCTGCCGGCGGAATCGTAGAGCAGGTCGTCGCCGGCCTTCGCATTGAGCCTGTCGTTCCGGTCGCTGCCCATCAGCACGTCGCCGGCATTGGTGCCGGTGAACGGCCGGGCCGCCATCACCACGCTGCCGTCGTCCGCCTCTACGAGAGGCCCGCCGGAATCGCGGTCCTGCCGCATGCTTCGCAGCAGATCTGCAAGTGAAAAGAATGCCATGTCTGAGTTCCTCGCCGCTAGTCACTCATTGAGGGTCGGCCGGCATCTGGCCGCGTCCCGTTCCAATCATACCATCAACTGCGACCATCTATCGGCTGGAAGGCCGGCATGGTTAATCGTGAATCGGCCGATATTCGAGCGCAGGAATGCGGTCAGATGGTGATCGGTTGCGGGAGATTTGGAGGCGAGCGACGGCGACGCGGACAGGCGAATTGCTCGCGGCAACGTGATGAATCGGCCCGCTTCAGGCCCGTCGCCTGCATCTCTTTGAATATACATGAATTATCCGATGTGCTAAAAATCCTCGAACCTGCCCGGTCATACGGTCCGATTGCCACGGCTCCCGACGGGCTCGGCTTCGGCGGCGCCCCGATTCCGTGCGCCACGCGGTACCGGTGCTGTTCATGAAGATCTGGAAACAGTTGGTGCTCTCACTTGTCCTGCTGGCGGCGGTAGGGGGCGGGTATCACGCCTATCAGACCTATCTCGCCCCCGAGAAGAGCGGCGGACAGGGAGGCGGGCGCCGGGGCGGCGATGTGCCCGTTA
>DATHRP010000126.1:0-4062 GCA_035465195.1 Afifellaceae bacterium
GCTGCCTCTTTTTTTACTGGCCGTGTTGTGCTTCTGAAAGGCGACTGGCAGCCATTTGCTGCCTGCTCATGCCGGGACGGGGGGATCTGCTGCAATCGACAAATTCACGGGCCGTTCGGTCCGTAGTGATCATCGTGGCCGTGGCGTTCGGCCTGTTCATCCAGCCGGGTCTGTCCCTGGCGCAGCAGGGCAGCGGGGTCGATCCCAAGATCAGCGCCGGCGCGGGCGACGCGCCCGTCGGCGGCCGGGTGCCGGGCGATTCCCTCGGCAGCAAGTCCGACGCCGATCTGTGGCGCGCCATCAAGGGGGGTGATCGGGGCAATGTCTCAATTCCCGATGCCAAGGCCGGCGTCATGGTGCAGCAGCAGGGCGAGGCCTGGCGCAACATACGCAACGTGACCGTGCCCAAGTTCGGCGCCTATGTCATTCTCGGCATGATCGGCCTGCTGGCGCTGTTCTTCGCGGTCAGAGGCAGGCTCAGGATCTCGTCCGGGCGTGCCGGCATCACGATCACGCGCTTCACCATGCTGGAACGCGCCGGCCACTGGCTCACGGCCAGTTCCTTTGTCATCCTGGCGTTGACCGGACTGAACATCCTTTATGGCCGAAGCCTTCTCATCCCGCTGATCGGCAAGGAAGCTTTCGCCGTCATCGCCGAAGGCGGCAAATATATCCATAATTACGTCGCCTTCGCCTTCATTGCCGGCCTGGTCTTTATCTTCGTCAACTGGGTGGCCAACAACATTCCCAACCGCCACGACATTGTGTGGCTCGCCAAGGGCGGCGGCCTCCTGGTGCCGGGCGTCCATCCGCCTGCGCGCAAGTTCAACGCCGGCCAGAAGATCATCTTCTGGCTGACGATCCTCGGCGGAGTTTCCGTCTCGCTGTCCGGCTGGGCCTTGCTCTTCCCGTTCTCCACCAGCTTCATGACCCATACATTCGACCTGTTCCATCTCGTCGGTCTCCATCCGGCCGAGTGGTTCGGACTTCCCGAACCGCCTTATTCGCCGATGATGGAACAGCAGATGAATCAGGTGTGGCATGGCATTATGGCGCTCTTCCTCACTGCGGTCATAGTTGCCCATATCTATATCGGCACGGTCGGTATGGAGGGTGGATTCGATGCCATGGGTTCCGGCGAAGTCGATCTCAACTGGGCCCGCGAGCACCACAATCTATGGGTCGAGGAGCTGGAGGCCAACCTCGATCGCGAGGCCGAGGAGGGCAGGGAGGCGGCCCAGCCCGCGGAATAGCGCTTCGATGCGGCATACGCGCTTTGCAGATTGGATCCGCCTTCGGGCGTGTCTCGGCCCGGCGCTTGCGTTTCTGGCGGTCACGCTGGTTACGGCCGGCCAGGTCTCCGGGGCCCACGCGCAGGACGCCGCGGCCGGCACGCTGCCGGCGAAACTCGCCGGCCACGGCGGGCCGATCATGGCCGTGGCGGTCGACCCAGCGAGCAAGCGCGTTCTGACGGCGTCTTTCGACTATTCCATCATCTTCCACAATCTGACTACCGGGGGCGAGACGATCGTCCATCGCCTGTTCGGCCACGAGGCCGCGGTCAACGATGTCGCCTTCGTGCCCGGAAGCGATCTCGCTATCTCCGTGTCCGACGACGGCTCGTTCGCGATCTGGGACCTTGAAAAGGGCAGCCTCGTCAAACGGTTCACCGACACGCCGGACAAGGTGCTCGACCTCGATGTCTCCGACGACGGCCGGTTGGCGGCAATCGCCCGCTGGGACGGTACGGCCCGTGTCTTCTCCATTTCCGAACAGCGGGAAATCGCCCGCCTGGAAGGCCACCGTGGCAATGTCAACGCGGTGGCGTTTTCAGCCGACGCGGCGACACTCTACACCGCCTCCTACGATGGCACGATCCGCGCCTGGGATCTCGCGGACGCTAAGGAAAAGGCGATGGTCCACGACCATGGCTGGGGCGTGAACGTGCTGGCCCGCCATGCCGGCGCGCTCGTCTTCGGCGGTCTCGACGGCACGCTGGCAAGGGTCGACATCGCCTCGCGCGAAAGCGTCGAGATGGCCAAGTCCGACCGTCCGGTGCTGTCGCTCAACCTTTCGGCCGACGGCTCGCGGCTCGCCGCCGGGTTCGGCGACGGCCATATCCGGATCTTCCGGACTGAAGACTGGTCCGCGCTGGAGGATTACGACACCGCATACGGCCCTGTGTGGGGGCTGGATTTCGCCGACGCTGGCGGTAACAACCTCTATCATTCCGGTCTCGACGATTTCGCCATCCTCTGGCAGGTCGATCCGCGCAAGCCGTTCGACCGGCCGCAGGGCGTCTACCCGCGCCGTTTCCAGATGACCGCCGACATGAGCGTCGGCGAGCGCCAGTTCCAGCGCAAATGCAGCGTCTGCCATACGCTGGAGCGCGACGGCGGCAACCGCGCCGGCCCGACGCTCTACAAGCTGTTCGGCCGCAAGGCCGGTTCGGTGCCGGGCTATCCCTATTCGGACAGCCTGCGCAATTCGGGTATCGTGTGGACCGAGCAGACGGTCGCGAAGCTTTTCGACGAGGGCCCCGACATCATCACGCCGGGCTCCAAGATGCCGCTGCAGCGGCTGAAGAATATCGAGGATCGGGACGCCCTGATTGCGTTCCTCAAGACGGCAACCGATCCTGAAGCAGGTTTCAGGCAAGGAGACATTGGGCAATGAAGGGATTTCTGGCAGGTATCGCGGCCATGATCGTCATTTCGATCGGTGCGGCGGTCATTCTGAACAGCATGGACTATTCATCGCAAACCCGCTTCAGCTCGCCTTACGTGAGGCTCGGCAACTAGGCCGGCCCGCATGGACCGGTCGCGGTTGAACGGCCTGTCGAACCAATCGTCCTGCGCCGTGCGCCCCGCGGTATTGGCCCTCGCTGTCGGGTTGTACGCGGCCTCCCTGGGCACGTCGGAGCCGGCGATGGCGCAAGCCGACGCGCTCCGCTCGGTCGTCGGGGTCCTTCCGGCCTGGACCTCGCGCCCGGCAAACGCCGCCGAGCCGGAAGGCAGCGGCGTGGTCGTCGGCGATGGAAATCTCGTCCTGACCGCCGATCATATCATCGGAAACGCTACCCGGGTCCGGGTGCGCTCGTTCGACGGCGAGATCGTCCGCGCCGAGATCGTCGCCAGGGACGCCGAGACGGATCTCGCGCTGCTCAGGACGCCGCTGGCACTGGAACCTCTGAAACTGGCCGGCTATCCCGATGTCGGGGATCCGGTCTGCGCGCTCGGCAACGCCTTCGGGCTCGGCAACTCGCTCACCTGCGGCACGGTGTCGGCCGTCGGCAAGGCCGGCGTCGGGTTCAACCCGATCGAGGACTTCATCCAGACCGACGCCGCGGTCAATCCTGGAATGTCGGGTGGAGCGCTGATTGACGCCGACGGCAGGCTTGTCGGCATCCTGTCGGCGATCTTCACCAAGCAGTCGGACGCCAATATCGGCGTCAATTTCGCGGTATCCGCGCCGTTGGCGCGCCTCGCGCTGGATCGCCTGCAGGCGGGCGGCGGTGCCGGCTGGCCGCGGGCCGGGCTGCAGCTTCAGGCCTTTCCGCCGCGCGGCGGCGTCGGCCGCGCCGGTGCGGTTATCGCCGATATCGAGCCTGACAGTCCGGCATCGCGGGCCGGCCTGCAGGTCGGCGACGTCATAACCCGCGCCGGCGGCCGGCGGATATTCGGTCCGGCCGACATGCGCACCGCCGTAGCCATGCACGACACCGCGGGACCGCTCGCGGTTGCCGTCACCCGCGGCAACGACGAGCGTGCGATCGAAATCACCTTTGCCGAATGATGTGAGGCCGTTAGAGTCCAGCCGGATTCGCCGACGGCCGGACCGGCCGCATATGGCGGAAAGGAGAGACAGATGACCGACGAAAAGAGCCAGGAAGCCTTCAACATGTCGATGCGCAAGTTCCTCAAGCAGGTCGGCGTGACCTCGCAGCGCGAGATCGAGAAGCTGGTCGAGGACAGAAACATGGCCGGAAAGGGAAAGCTTGCCGTCAGGGTCGTGCTGACCGCGGAGGGAACCGACCTCAACCATGTCGTGGAAGGCGAGATC
>DATHRP010000127.1:0-1676 GCA_035465195.1 Afifellaceae bacterium
CGAGGAACTCCTAGCTGCTGTTGATCCCGAAAAGGTTCGCGGGACCGTTGACAATATTGCCAGCGCGTCGACGCGCCTTGACGGCATCGTGGAGAAAACCGAGACGATCGTTGCGTCGGTCGATCCGGCCCTCGTCAAACAGACGACTGAGCAGATTGCCGAGGCGGCCGGTCGACTTGACGGACTGGTCGGACGCGGCGAGGAGATCCTCGCGGCTGTCGACCCGGAAAAGGTACGGCAGACGGTCGATTCCGTCAGCCGTGTCAGCGGCGAGGTGGAAAGCTTCGTCAACAAGGGTGAAGCGATCCTCGATTCGGTCGATCCGGAGAAGGTTCGGCAGACGGTCGACGGCATCGCCAGCCTGTCTAACACCCTTACCGCCCGTAAGGAGGATATCGACACCATCGTGACGTCGCTTTCGGCCAACCTGCAGAATGCCACGGGCTTCACCGAGCGGCTGCCTGAAATCGGCCGCAAGACGGAGGAAATCCTTGCCGCCGTGGATACGGAGAAGGTCAACAAGGCGATTGACGACGTCAGCCGCTTTACCGGTCGGCTCGGCGAATCCAGCGATGATATCGATGTCATCATCGCCAATATCAAATCCGTCTCGGAGCAGGCCAACAGCCTCATGGCCAAGCTTGACGGCATGGCAGGCGGCGAGGGCAGCGAGGGGCTGATCGCCGATGCGCGGGCAACACTGAATTCCATCCGTATTGCCGCGGACAAGTTTGCGAGCCAGGCGGATTCGATCGGCGGGGGTGTGGACAGGTTCGCCAATCAGGGCTTGCGCGATCTGCAAGCCTTCGTTCAAGAAGGACGCAGGGCTGTGTCGCGACTCGACAGGTTGATTTCGAACCTGGACCGAAATCCGAGTCAGGTGCTGTTCGGAGCCGACAATGTTCCGCAGTACCGCGGCAACCGGCGGTAGGCCGGACGAATGGGGCTATAGGGGATGCGTGAAAGGCGCGTGGGGCAGAGATGGAGGGCTGTCGGATTGGGCGCGGCGTTTGCCGTCGTTCTCGGTCTCGGTGCCTGTGCCTCCTTCCTGCCCAAATCGCCGGACAACATCTATGATCTCGCCGCTCCCGACAGCGTCGGTCCGACTTCGGGCACACGGCTTCAGATACTTGTTCCGGAACCGAGCGCACTGAAGTCACTTGATACTGAGCGGATCGCGGCAAGGCCATCTGACCTCGAATATGCCTATCTGCCGAAAGCGGTCTGGACGGACAGGCTACCCAAACTGCTGCAGACCAGGCTGATGGAAACATTGCAGAATACCGGGCGCGTGCGAGCCGTGGGTGTTCCCGGCCAGGGTCTGCTGATCGACTACCAGATCATAATGGACATTCGCGCGTTCGAAATCGCCGACAGCGAAGCCGTCGTCTCGCTTAGCATCAAGCTGATGAATGACCGCAACGGGAGGGTTCGAGCCACGCGGATTGTCGATGCCCGATCGCCGGTGTCCGGCAGTGCGAATAGTGACTATGTCAGCGCACTGAACGCTGCGATGAACCAGGCATTCTCGGAAATCGCCTCATGGGTACTGGCCCGGATCTGACGATCGGTCCGCAGACTGGCGGGTTTCGATACCAGTACCGCCCGACCGATTTCAACGACTGGGACGGTCTGCATCGGCTGCTGACCAACTGCTTCGCGTATATGAGCGAACG